>NZ_JBVJLD010000017.1:2201-132806 GCF_055584905.1 Kitasatospora sp. NPDC088742
CAGCACTCTTCGGCACCGCCTGCGTGAACTCGCCCGCACTCGCCGGCACAGCCTGCGTGTACATCGGCGAACCAGCCACCGCCTCACCACTCAGCGGAACACCAGCACTCTTCGGCACCGCCTCCGTGTAAGCGGCCGTCTGCGCCGGCATCGTCGTGCCGAACGGATCCGTCCCGCTCATCGCCCGCATCACGCCGGGCTCGTACGCCGTCTCGGCCGGGATCACCCCCTCCACCGGCCGCCCGACGCTGCCGCCGACCCTCGGCTCGTACTGCGCGGCCATGGTCTCGCCACCGCCCCACAGCGGTGCGGCCTCCGGCTGCATCCTGTGCTGCGCGGGGATCACGTCCTCGGACGGCCCGTAGCTCGCCGGGATCACGTCCTCCGACGGCCCGTAGCTCGCCGGGATCACGTCCTCCGACGGCCCGTACCGCGCCGGGATCACATCGTCCGGCGCCGGTCCGTACTGCGCGGGGATCGTCTCGTCGTCTCCCCGGCCCCAGAGCGGTGCGGCCTGCGGCTCCATGACGGCGCGCCGCGGAGTGCTCTCCACGTAGTCGGCCGGCCGGAAGGGCGACTGGTCAGTCATGACGGTCCCTCATCGATGTCTACGGAACAGGGGAAGAAAGCAGGGGCGGCGGAGGACTGGGGGATGCCCTCCGCCGCCCGGACTTCGGGGAGCCGGTCAGCTCCGTGGGGCGCCCTCGCCGGCCGAGGCGATCCGGGTGAGCGCGGCGCGCAGGAACGGGCTCGGCACGTCGTACCCGCCCTCCTGCCGGATCGGCGTCGGTTCGACGGCCGGTGCGGCCGGTGCGGGATCGAGCGACGGGGCGTCCTCGTCGGTGCGCCCGCGCCGCTCCGCCACCGACCGTGCCCGGTCCAGGTACTCCTGCTCCGAGGAGGAGGGAGCAGCCTCCGCCACCGGAGCGCTCCCCGCCGAGGCGGACTCCGCCGTCGTGACGCTGCCCTCCGCAACCGGAGCGCCCGACCCGGCGTCAGCCGACGGAGCGTCACCAGCTCCCGCCTCGCCACTGCCCAGCAGGGCCCCTGCCAGCTGCGTCATCAGGTCGGCCCCACCGGCCGCCGCCGGCTGCGCGGCCGCGGCGGCCGCCGCGGCCTCGGCACCCTCCGGCACCCCGCCGCCCCGCGCCTCGTCCAGCCACTGACGCCGCATCCGCTCGAAGTGCGGGTCCGCCGTCTCGTGGTCGACCTGCTCGCCGCCGACGATGCCCCGGTCCCGGCGGCGGCGCTTCTCCTCCTCGCCGCCGAAGCGGGTCGGCCGGACGAACTTGCCGCCGCCCTTGCCGGCCCCGGCACCACCGGCACCGGCACCGCCGCCGTGACCGGCGCCCGCCGCACCCGGCATCCCGGACGCGCCTCGCCCGGCGCCTCCCGCCGCCCCGGTACCGGCGGCACCGCCGCGTCCGTAGGCACCGGCGCCACCGGCTCCGCCCATCCGGGAGCCCGCACCGCCGGCCCCGGCCAGACCGCCGCCGCGCCCGAGGCCACCGGCACCGCCGCCGACCCCGCCGAAGCCGAGCCCACCGCCGCCCGCGCCACCACCGGAACCACCACCGACGCCGCCACCGCCAGCACCCGACCCGGAGGAGGACGAGTACGGGCTCAGCGTGGAGCCGAAGCTGCCCTTGTAGTCGGGGTGGCTCGCCAGGTTGAGGCCGGGCGGCTGGACGGCCGGCTTGAACTTGCCGCCGCCACCACCACCCGCGCCACCGTCCAGGTACGGGTTCTTGACCTTCGGCGGCTCGTACGGCTTGACCTTCGGCGGCTGGTAGGGCTTGGTCTTGGGACCGCCGCCACCACCACCCGCACCGCCACCGGCGCCACCTCCGGCACCACCGCCCGACCCGGACCCACCACCGGCACCGCCGCCCTCGCCGCCACCGGCACCGCCACCACCGGCACCGCCCCCGGCGCCTCCGCCCGGGCCGGACGAGTTGATCTCGGTGCCGGGCGGCGGGCCGGCCTTGTCCTTGTTGAGGTTGCAGATCTCGGTGGCCGCGTCGGTGGCGGCGCCGTGGTCGGCGCCCTTGCGCAGCATCTGGTCGACGCTGCCCGTCACGCTCTTGACGTAGGTGTGGTACGCCTCGACGGCCGACTTCACGCCGCCGGACTTGGCGATGTCGTCCTTCTTGCCGGCCGGGTTCTGCTCGATGTACTTCTTCGCGTACTGGAGCTGGTTGATCATCTCGGTCTTGGTGTCGCCGATCGCCTGCGAGGCGCCGCTGAGATGAAGCTCCATCAGCTTTCCGGCCGTCAGGATCGTTCCGGCGTGCGAGCCCTCCCCGACCCCGTACTTCTGGAGGTAGCGCTCGAAGCTGTCGGCCGCCTCGCCGGACATGCTCTCGCAGGCCCGCTGGGCGTGCGCCAGGATCGTCCGGATCCGCACGTCGGCGACGTCGTTGAACTTCTTCCAGGCAGCGGCCAGATCGGCGATCCGGGTCTCGTTGCCGTCGGGGAAGAGGACGTCCTTGCCCTCCTCGTTGCTCTGGAGGGTCTTGAGCACGTCCTCGAGATCGGCAGGCAGCTCGATCGGCACGGCGGGTCACTCACTTCTCGGGGAGGGGACGGACGAGGAGAACGGAGGGCTCAGGTGACGAGGTTGCGGCCGGCACCGGGCTGCGGGCGCGGAGCGGGCTCCGGCCGGTCGCTCGCGTGGTTGTAGTCGAGCTTCGGCGGGGCCTGCGGCGAGACGTAGCCACCGCCGAGGTTGGAGCTCGGGGGCAGCGGCAGCGGGATGTCGTTGCCGTGCTCGATCTTCTTCATGTCGTCGGCGTTGTCGGTGTCGGTGCCCCGGTGACCGGCCGCCATGGTCTTCAGGTTGGCGGCCACCTGGGCGGTGTTGTCCAGGAAGGACTTCATCCCGGCCAGCACCTTGTCCTGCTGCTCCGACAGACCGATCACCGCCGCCGTCTTGCCGCCCAGCGACTCGCCGACCAGGTCCTTGCCGTAGATCTCCTTGTTCACCGTCCCCACGTACGTCTTCAGGACGATGAACGCCTCCTGGAGGTCGTCGTGCATCCGCTGGATCATCGTCGCGGAGGACTCGACCTCGGCCAGGTCGATGCTGAACGAACCGGAAGTGCCGGTCATGTACCCCTACCCCTAGGACAGTTGGGAAGCCTGCAGAGAAACGACGTCAGAGCGTGACCGGCCCGCCGGGGCCGACCACGTACAGCCCCGCCTCGCCGAAGGCGATGGCCAGCGGGGTGCGGTCCAGCGGTGCCTCGTTGACCAGGGCCCCGCTGGCCAGGTGCCAGAGCCGGAGCACCGAGCCCTGGTCGCCGGCCGCGACCAGCACCTCCCCGTCGAGTACCTGACAGACCAGAGAGCGCACCTCGGCACTGCCGCCCGGGAGTTCGGCCACCGTGTGCCCGCCGAGCACGTCCCAGCCGCGCACCGCGCCGTCGGCGCAGCCGGCCAGCAGGACGGCCCGCCCGTCCAGCGTGCCGAGCGCCAGCACCTCGGCGGGGGCGGTGAGTCCGTCCAGCACCGGGCCGGCCTGGCCGGCGTCCACGTCCCAGAGCCGGACGGTGCGGTCCTTCCCGGCGGTGGCCAGCACCCGGCGGCCGCCGAGCTCGCCCACCACCAGCGCCGTCACCCCGCCCTGGTGGGCCGTCAACTGCCGGACGGGCACGCCGTCGAGGGCCTGCCGCACCCGGACGGTGCCGTCCGTGCCGCCGGAGAGCAGCACCGCGTCCGCGCCGGGGACGGCGGCCGCGAAGGCCAGCGCGGTGACCGGGCCGGTGTGCGGGGTGGGCACCGAGAGCGGGGCGCCGTCCTTGAGCCGGTGGCAGCGGACCGCGCCCGCGACCGTGCCGCAGACCAGCACCGGACCGCCCGGCCCAGCCGGGCCGTCCGTCCCGTCCTGGTCGGCCAGCACCGCGACGGAGGCCACCGGGCCGCCGTCCGGCTCCAGCACGTACAGCTCGGTACGGGTGCCCGCGTCCCAGAGCCGGACCCGGCCGTCGCCGTAGCCGGCGGCCAGCACCGGGCGGCCGTGCAGCTCGCCCACCGCCAGCGCGTTGACCGGGACCGGGCCGGTGGCAGCGGCGCCCTCGGGCTCGCAACTGCCGACCGGCTTACCGCCCTTGAGCTCCCAGAACCTGATCCGGCCGTGCTCGTCGCCGCTGACCAGCTGCTCCGTCCCCGCGACCGGGACGGTCACCAGGGCGGTGAGCCAGCTGCCGCCCGCCGGACGGCCGCCGAGCGCCTCGGCGGCGTGCACGTCCCAGCTGCGCAGGGTGTTGTCCAGCGCGGTGGAGAACAGGACCGGGCGGCCGTCGAGTTCGGCGAAGGCCAGGCCGGTCACGGTGGCGGAGTGGCCGGAGAACTCGGCCACCGGCCGGCCGGTGGCCAGGTCCCAGAGCCGGATTTCGTGGTCCCGCCCGCCGGTGGCCAGCAGCGCCTGCTCGCCCAGCGGGAGCACGGCCAGCGCGGTGACCGGCGCCGAGTGGCCGACCAGCAGCTGGAGTTGGGCACCGCGCGCGGCGTCCCAGACCCGGACGGTGCCGTCCGGGGCGGCGGCCGCGACCAGGTCGAGCCCGGCCACCCGGGCGTGCAGCAGGGCGGTGACGCCCTCGTCGCCGACGGCCAGCAGGCCCAGTCCGCGGCCGTCCTCGGCCTGCCAGGCGCGCAGCTCGCCCCGGCTGCCACCGGAGAAGACCAGCGGCACCCCGCCGATCAGGCCGGCGGCCACCAGCTGGGCGCCCTCGCCGCCCGAAGTCCCGTGCGCGAGCTCGCCGGTGTCGGCGTCCCAGACCTGCACGGCACCGTCGGCCGCGCCCAGCGCGAACAGCTCCCGGCCCGCCACCTCGGCGAGCGCGACGGCGGTCGGCAGCAGCCCGTCCGCACCGTCCGAGCCGCCCAGCGAGGCGCCGCCGGGCAGCCGCCCGAGGTCGAACCCGGCCGCGCCGTCGGCCAGCACGTAGGCGGGTGAACCGCCGACGGTGCCGATCGCGGCGGCCGGGCGGAGCGTGTCGTCCACCGCCCCGGCCGTCTCCGACCGGACCACGGCGAACGGGAGTTGGCCGTACTCCAGCGGCTGCAGCAGCTGGACGGCGAGCGCCTCCAGCAGCCGGCCGACCGGCGGTACGGGGGTGTCGGTGCCGTCGGCCCAGCTGCTCTCCCCCACGGTGAGCTGCCGGGCCGCCGACTCCTCGGCCAGGCCCACATCCTGGCCCCTCCCCGGTGTCCCCGGGGTGGTCCTCAGCGCGGCACGGAGCCGCTGGTGCACCGCGTGGTCCACGGCACCGCCGCGGGTCTCGGTCCGCTCGGCGGTCAGCCGGCGGACGGTCAGCCCGCCCTCCTGATCGATCGCCAACTCGATCCGCCCGGAGGGCAGTCGGCGCGATCCGGCGGTGAAAAACACGTCGCTCACGGGTCTCCCAAGGAACGTCAGCAGAGCTCGCCCGGCACCCCGGTCACGTGGCGGCGTCTACGGGGCGAGGGCGCGAGAGTTGCGGTCGGCAGCCGACCAGGCGGAATCCGGCCTTTCGCTGCGCAGTGGCCGTCATCGAAACACCACCGGGACACGCCGCTCAAGCTGGGAAGGCCCCTCGGGGCACTTCACCGCAAACTCTGCCCGGTCGTTCACGTAGCACCGAGCGGGAAGGGCAGCCACCCGGTGACCGGTCGGGGACCGGGAAGGGCAGACCGCCCCCGGGCGGCACGCAAAGCCGCTGGTAGTGCCTACTGCGCGCCGATCGCCCGGAGCAGATCGAGCCGGGCCGCCCGGCGGGCCGGCCAGAGCGCGGCCAGCACGCCGATCGCGGGGCCGAGGAGCAGGAGGAGACCGAGCCGGGCCCAGGGCAGCACCA
Organism: Kitasatospora sp. NPDC088742; assembly: GCF_055584905.1. Lineage (NCBI taxonomy): Bacteria > Bacillati > Actinomycetota > Actinomycetes > Kitasatosporales > Streptomycetaceae > Kitasatospora > Kitasatospora sp. NPDC088742. The sequence goes on from NZ_JBVJLD010000017.1 coordinate 8,039, forward strand.
GCGCGTACTGCGGCAGGGCGGTGGCGGCCAGGCCGCCGCAGGCCCAGGCCAGGAAGATCCCGGAGGCCAGGCCGAGCACGGTGCCGAACAGCGAGATCACCACCGACTCCAGGCGCACCGTGCGCCGCACGCCGCGGGCGTCCAGGCCGACCGCGCGCAGCAGGCCGATCTCCCTGGTCCGCTCGAAGACGGACAGGGCCAGGGTGTTGACCACGCCGAAGCCCGCGATCACCACCGTCATCCCGAGCAGCCCGGCCACCATGCCGAGCATCGCGTCCACCTGCCCGGCCTCGGCCTTCGTCAGCTGCTCCTGGCTCTGCACCCGCAGCAGCGGGCTGCCGCCGAGCGCCGCCCGGACGTCCCGGTCCAGCGCCTCGCCGGCCCGGCCGGGGGCGGCCCGCAGCAGGACGGTGTCCGGCTTGCCGTCGAAGGACTGCGGCAGGGTCTCGTCCAGGGTGGCCAGGGCGCCGCCGAAGGCGCGGGTCTGCCGGTAGACGCCGGCCACGGTGAACTCCCGGGCGGGGGCGGCGCCGAACTGGCCCTCGAAGACGTCGCCCGTGGTCAGCCCGGTCTTCGCGGCCAGCGCGTCGGAGAGCGCGACCCGGCCGGGGCCGATCCCGGCCGCCGAACCGCTGCCGAACTCCAGGTCGGAGACGGCGGCCAGGCCCTTCGGGTCCACGCCGGTGAGGGTGGTGAAGTGGTCGCGCGCCCGGAAGGCGGCCGAGGCGAGCGGCACCGCGGCGGTGACGCCCGGGACGGAGGCGAGCCGCTCGGCGGCGGCCGGGTCGAGGCCGCCCGGGCCGGCCAACGAGACCTTGCGGTCGGCGGTGAGCCCGGACACCGCCGCCTCCCGCAGGGCGGCGTCCATCGAACTGCCGGTCACGCTCAGGCCGGTGATCAGGGCGAGCCCGACCATCAGCGCGGAGGCGGTGGCCGCGGTGCGGCGCGGGTTGCGCAGCGCGTTCTCCCGGGCGATCACCCCGGTGACGCCGAACAGCCGGGCGGTGGCCGCCCCGGCCAGCCGGATCAGCGGCCCGGCGAGCAGCGGCGCCAGCACGATCGTGCCGGTGAGCAGGAGCACGGCGCCCAGGCCGGCGGCGAGCAGGTTGTCGTCGTTGCCGGTGCGCTGCGAGGCGACGTACAGCAGGGCGAGCACCCCGGCGCCGGTGACCAGGCCGCCGAGGGTGTGACGCAGCTTCAGGCTGCGGGCCGGCGGCGGCAGTTCGGCGCTGGTGAGCGCCTCGACCGGCGCGATGCGGGCAGCGCGGCGGGCCGGCAGCCAGGCGGCGAGCAGGGTGACGCCGACCCCGACCGCCAGAGAGCCCAGCACCGCGCCCGCGGTCACCACCAGCGGGCCGTCCGGCAGTTCGGTCCCGCCGGCGCCCAGCAGCGGGCGCAGCGCGGCGGCGATGCCGAGGCCGAGCCCGGTCCCCGCGAGGGAGGCCAGCAGGCCGAGCAGCCCGGCCTCGGCCAGCACGCCGCGGACCACCTGGCCGCGCGAGGCGCCGACGGCGCGCAGCAGCGCGGTCTCCCGGCGGCGCTGGGCGACCAGCATGGTGAAGGTGTTGGCGATCACGAAGGAGCCGACGAACAGGGCGATCCCGGCGAAGGCCAGCAGCAGCCGGGTGAGCCCCTTGGTGTTCTCCTCGATCCGCTCGGCCTGCTCCCGGGCCAGCTGGGTCCCGCCGGTGACGGTGAGTCCGTCGGCGGGCAGCAGCGCGCGGATCCGGTCGGCCAGTGCCCGGTCGTCGGCGCCGGGGGCGGCGCCGACCGCCAGTTCGTCGAACTGGCCGGGCTGGAGCAGGAGTTGCTGGGCGGTGGCGGTGTCCAGCAGGACCAGGGTGGCGCCGGCGGTGACCCGCGGGTCCTCGGTGTCCACGATGCCGACCAGCGTCTTGGTGAGGGTCGGGCCGTCGGCGGCGAGCCGGACGGGGTCGCCGAGCCGGTACCCGCCGCGCTCGGCGGTGCGGCGGTCCAGGGCGAGTTCGGCGGCGGAGGCGGGGGCCCGCCCGGCCCGCAGCGGATGGCGGCCGTCCCCGCCGCCGCCCGGGGCACCGGGGTTGTCGGGGGAGAAGTTGGCCGCCAGGTTCTGCCAGGGCTGCTCGGCGTTCAACGGGCGGCCGTCCTTGGCCGCCACGGTGGCGTTGCCCTCGACCAGGGCCCGCACGGAGGTCACGCCGGGCACCGACCGCACCCGGTCGGCGAGTTCGGCGGTGAGCGCGGTGCGGCGGCCGCCGTCCCGGCCGTCACCGGTGGCGGCGGACTCGGCCCGGACGGCGACGGCTACTCCCCTGAGGTCCTTGGTGGCGGCGCCGCGCAGGGCACCGGCGACGGTGTCGCCGAAGACCAGCGTGCCGGAGACGAAGGCCACGCCGAGGGTGACGGCGAGGACGGTGACGACCAGTCGGGCGCGGTGCGCGAGCAGGCCGCGCAGGGCGGTGCGGAGCATGGTGGAGGTCTCGTTCCTGAGGTCCGGAGGAGGACGGGTGGGAGGGTCAGCTGGTCCGGGACGCGGTGTCGAACCGCCGCATCCGCTCCAGCACGCCTTCGGCGGTGGGCGCGCCCAGCTCGTCGGTGATCCGGCCGTCGGCCAGGAAGACCACCCGGTCGGCGTGCGCGGCGGCCACCGGGTCGTGGGTGACCATCACCACCGTCTGCCCCAACTCCCGGACGGAGCCTTGCAGGAGGCCCAGCACCTCGGCGCCGGAGCGGGAGTCCAGGTTCCCGGTCGGCTCGTCCGCGAAGACGATCTCCGGACGGGAGACCAGCGCCCGGGCCACCGCCACCCGCTGCTGCTGGCCGCCGGAGAGCTGGGCCGGACGGTGGCCGAGGCGGTCGGTGAGGCCGACGCTCTCCACCACCCGCTCCAGCCACTTCCGGTCGGGCCGGCCACCCCCGATGGCGATCGGCAGGGTGATGTTCTCCAGCGCGGTCAGGGTGGGCAGCAGGTTGAAGGCCTGGAAGACGAAGCCGGTCTTCTCCCGGCGCAGCCGGGTGAGCTGACGGTCGTTCAGCCCGGAGAGCTCGGTGTCGCCGATCCGCACCGACCCGGCCGTGGCCCGGTCGAGACCTGCCAGGCAGTGCAGCAGGGTGGACTTGCCGGAACCGGACGGCCCCATGATCGCGGTGAACCGCGCCCGGGCGAACTCCACCGAGACGGAGTCCAGGGCGACGACCCTGGTGCCGCCCTCGCCGTGGACCTTGCTCAGCCCGGTGGTCCGGGCGGCGGTGGTGCGGGAACGGGCGGGCGCGTGTGTCGTCATGTCAGCTCCGGTGCGGGGTGGGGTGGTCACCTCCCATCCTCGGAGCGCCGGACGGCCCGACCGTCGGCCTCAGGGCCTGACCTGGGCCTCTGTCCGAGGCCGGAGCCGGGGCCCGCTCTGCTCCCCGGGGCGGACGGCCGGCTCCCTCTTCCGGCAGAGGCGGCTCAGGAACTCAGCCCCGAGCGGTGGGCCAGCACCGCCGCCTGGAGCCGGCTCTCGGTGCCCGTCTTCACCAGGACGGCGCTGACGTGGGTCTTCACCGTGCCCACCCCGATGCCCAGGTGGCGGCCGATCTCCGCGTTGGCCAGGCCCTCGCCGAGCAGCGCCAGCACGTCGCGCTCCCGCTCGGTGAGCGCGGCGAGGCGCTCCTCGAAGACGGTCGGCGCGGCGGGCCCGGGCCCGGGCCCGGCGCCGCCGTTCAGCATCCGCTCGATCACGGTCCGGGTGACCCCGGGCGAGAGCACCGCGTCCCCGGCGGCGGCCGCCCGTACCGCGCTGACCAACTGCTGCGGGCCCTCGTCCTTGAGCAGGAAGCCGGTGGCGCCGGAGCGCAGGGCCCGGGTGACGTTCCGTTCGTCGCCGAAGGTGGTGAGCATGACCACCTGCGGCCGGGGCCGCAGCGCCAGCAGCCGCCCGATCGCGGCCAGCCCGTCCAGCACCGGCATCCGGACGTCGACCAGCGCCACGTCGGGGTGGGTCTCGGCGGCGATCCGCACCGCCTCCTCACCGTCGGCGGCCTCGCCCACCACCTCGATGCCCTCGGCATGACGCAGGATCAGCCGGACGCCGTGCCGGACGAGCACCTCGTCGTCGGCGAGCAGCACCCGGATCGGCCGGTCGGCGGGCAGGGTCACGGGTTCTCCCAGGGCGGTGTGCGGGCCGCGAGCGGCACGGTGAAGGGGTCGATGGCGGCCAGCACGCCGTCGCGCAGGCAGTAGCGGGTGATCCGCAGCCCGCCCGGCTCCGCCTCCGGCCCGGCCGGTCGCGGTGGCGGTGGCAGCGGCAGGTGGGGGCTGTAGAGGCACTCGGTCACGCCCGCCGGGTGGGCGGGCTCCCGGCCGGCCGCCGCCGCCCGGGACGCCGGGTCGTCCCCGTAGACCGCCTGGATCAGCGCCGCGCGGTCCATCCCGAGCACCGGCTCCGCCTGCGCCGCGAGCGGCTCCGGGGCCTGGAAGGCCTGCGAGACCAGGGCCAGGCCGCCCAGCATGGTGACGCCCACGCCCAGCAGCCCGACCAGCCCGCCGGCCACCCGCACGGCCCGTCGGCCGGCGGCGCCGCCTCCGGTGCCGCGAGCGGCTCCTGACGGTTCCTCGGCCGTCCGGAGGGCGGCGGGCCCGGGCTCGGCCGGCATCGAGGCGGACAGGGCGTAGCCGCCGTCCGCCGTCCGACCGGCCGTCAGGGTGCCGCCGAGCAGGGCGAGGCGCTCGCGCAGGCCGACCTGGCCACGCCCGGTGCCCAGCCCGGTCCGGGCCGTCGGCGGCACCGGCGGCTCGCCGTTGCGCACCCGCACCTCCACCCGGTCCGCGGTGTGGACGACGGCCACCGTCACCTCGGCCCCGGCGGCGTACCGGTGCACGTTGGTCAGCGACTCGCGCACCACCCGGTGCACGGCGTGCCGCACCCGGGCCGGCCGCCCGTCCAGGTCCGGCCCCTCCCACGCGACCGCCACCCGGACGCCCGCCGCCCGCGACTCCCCCGCCAACTCCGCCACGTCGGCCCGGGTGCCGGTGGCGCCGGTCGCGGCGGCCGGGCCGCCCGCCGGCTCCAACGGGCCGAGTACGCCGAGCAGTTCGCGCAGCTCCCGCATCGCCTCGCCGACCGAGCGGCGCACCAGGGCCGCCTCGTCACGCAGCTCGGGCGACTGCTCCCCCATCGCCATCTCCAGGCCGCCCGCGTGCAGCGAGACCACGCTCAGCCGATGGCCGATCAGATCGTGCATCTCGGCGGCGATCCGGGACCGCTCCTGGGTCCGGGCCTCGCTGTCCGCGGACCGTCGCGCCGCCTCGGCCGCCTCGGCCCGCTCCCGCAGCGCCCGCAGCAGCCGCTCCTCCTGCCCGCCGGTGCCGCCCAGCAGCCCCGGCAGCACCAGCGTGGTGGCGGCCAGCACGGCGCCGTAGCCGAGCCCGAACCCGTGCCCGCCGTAGCCGAACGAGGGCGCCGCCACCGCGGCCACCGCCGTCGTCAGCCCGCCCGCGGCGAGCAGCGCCGCGATCCGGCGCCGCGGTTCGGTCAGCCGCCGGGCGGAGGAGTACGCGACCACGGCGGCCGGCAGCCCGGCCGGCGGGTAGAGGCCGAGCAGGGCGGCCGCACCCAGCAGGGCCGCCACCGGGAAGCGCCGACGGAGCGTCAGGGGCACCAGCGCGGCCGCCGCCAGCGGCAGCTGCACCCGGGCGGACGGCCCGGGGCCGGTCAGGATCAGCTGGGTCACCAGCACCAGCACCGCCCCGCCGGCCACCTCGGCGCAGGCGCGCGCGAGCGCCCGGCCGGGCCGGCCCGGCCGGCCGCGGTCCTGGGGGGTGGGGGTGGAAGCCATCAACCCATTCTCCGGTGCGAGACGGGGCCGCCCGGTACGCCCCCGGGAGGAGCGGCCCTCTGCCGAAGGTCGCAGACGCCGTGGGGCCCGGGCGGAGATCCGCCCGGGCCCCACGGCACGCCTACGTCAGAGCACCCGGGTCATCGTCCGGTGCGGGATGCCCGCGTCCTGGTAGACCGGGCCCTCCGCCAGGTAGCCGAGCCGCTCGTAGAAGCCCAGCGCCTGCACCTGGGCGTGCAGCTCCAGCTCGGTGCCGCCGTGCTCGCGCCCGGCCTCCTCCAGCGCCCGCACCAGCTCGGCGCCGAGCCCTGTGCCGCGCGCGGCCTTGCGCACCGCGAGCCGCCCGAGCAGCACCCGGCCCTGACGGCCCGTCATGCCCAGCGCCTCGGCCCCGTGGATCAGCCGCCCGGTGCCCAGCGCCGTACCGTCCTCGCCGACCGCCAGCACGTGCACCGAGGTGGCGTCGTACTCGTCGTACTCCAGCTCCACCGGCACGCCCTGCTCGACCACGAAGACGTCGTGCCGGACCTCCCGGACCAGCGCCAGGTCGGCCTCGGAGAGGGCGGTCCGCAGCTCGGCGCCCATCAGCTCTCCGAGGCGATGATGTCCAGCGCCCGCTGGAGGTCCTCCGGGTACCCGCTGGAGAACTGCACCCACTGCCCGTCCGAGGGGTGCTCGAAGCCGAGCTGCACCGCGTGCAGCCACTGCCGGGTCAGCTTGAGCCGCTTGGCCAGCGTCGGGTCGGCGCCGTAGGTGAGGTCGCCCACGCAGGGGTGGCGCAGCGCGGACATGTGCACCCGGATCTGGTGGGTGCGGCCGGTCTCCAGCTTGATGTCCAGCAGCGAGGCCGCCCGGTACGCCTCGATCAGGTCGTAGTGGGTGATGGAGTGCTTGCCGTCCTGGGTGACGGCCCACTTCCAGTCCGAGCTGGGGTGGCGGCCGATCGGCGCGTCCACGGTGCCGCTCATCGGGTCCGGGTGGCCCTGCACCAGGGTGTTGTACTTCTTCTCCACGATCCGGTCGTGGAACTGCCGCTTGAGGTCGGTGTACGCGCGCTCCGACTTGGCGACCACCATCAGGCCGGAGGTGCCGACGTCCAGCCGGTGCACGATGCCCTGGCGCTCGGCCGCGCCGGAGGTGGAGATCCGGTACCCGGCGGCGGCCAGGCCGCCGATCACGGTCGGGCCGGTCCAGCCCGGGCTCGGGTGCGCGGCCACGCCGACCGGCTTGTCGATCAGCACGATGTCGTCGTCGTCGTGGACGATCCGCATGCCCTCGACGTGCTCGGCCACCACCTGGACGGGTGCGGCGGGGGCCGGGATCTCGACCTCCAGCCAGGCACCGGCCGACACCCGGTCCGACTTGCCGGCCGTCGTGCCGTCGATGGTGACCTTCCCGTCGGCGGCGAGCTCGGCCGCCTTGGTCCGGGAGAAACCGAACATCCGGGCCAGGGCGGCGTCGAGACGCTCGCCCTCCAGGCCGTCGGGAACGGGGAGGCTGCGGGTCTGTGCGGGGGTACTCACCCGTACGAGTATGCCGGACGGCCACCCCGCCGGATCACCGCCGAGCCGCCGCACCCTTGCCGGTCGGTCTCACTCGCCCTTGCCGGAAGCCGGCGCCGTGGTCCCGTCCGGGTTGCTCCCCTTGAACGACAGCAGCACCACCAGGATCCCCCCGCAGACGATCGCGCAGTCCGCCAGGTTGAAGACCGCGAAGTGCTGCACCGAGATGAAGTCCACCACGTGCCCCCGGAACACCCCCGGCGAGCGGAACAGACGGTCCGTCAGGTTCCCGAGCGCCCCGCCGAGCAGCAGCCCGAGCGCGATCGCCCACGGCAGGCTGTAGAGCTTGCGGGCGATCCGCCAGATCACCACGATCACGGCGGTGGCGATCGCGGTGAAGACCACCGTCATCGCCTGGCCCATGCCGAACGCGGCACCGGGGTTGCGGATCACCTGGAAGGTGGCGAACTCCCCGATCACCTCGATGGCCTGGTGGCCCTCCAGCCGGGCGACCACCAGCAGCTTGCTGCCGAGGTCGATCAGGTAGGCGAGCAGCGCCACCACCAGCAGCACGCCGATCCGGCGCCGCCGCACCGCCTCAGCGGCGGCCGCCGCTGCGGAGTCGGGCTCGGTGGTCACTGCGGCCTCCGCGACGTCGGTTGCGGGCTGGACGTCGTCGTCCTGGGTCTGGGGGGAACCTGGCGTACTGATGATCCGCTCCGCTGCCGGGATGGGGTGGGGTGGACAGGTCGTCGGGGTCGAGCGTACGGCACCCGCTCGACCCCGTGGCCCACCTGTCACCTGTGCTCGGACCGGACTACCTGCGCTCCTGCTTGGCCTTGCAGGTGACGCAGAGCGTCGCCCTCGGGAAGGCCTGGAGGCGGGCCTTGCCGACGGCCTGGCCGCAGGACTCGCAGACGCCGAAGCCGACGCCCTCCAGGCGGGCCAGGGCGCGCTCGGTCTGGGCCAGGCTGTCCCGGGCGTTGTTGGCCAGGGCCAGCTCGCTCTCCCGGCTGATGTTCTTCGTCCCGGCGTCCACCTGGTCGTCGCCGGCCCCGTCGTTGGAGTCCCGCATCAGGCCGTTGAGGGCCTGCTCGGCGGCGGCGATCTCGGCCCGCAGCCGGTCCGCGTCCTCGTTCAGCTCCTGGTGCAGCTCCTGCACCTCGGCCGCCGTCCACGGGTCCTCGCCGGGGCGGACCGGGAGCTCCGCCGGGTCCACCGACTCCGCGCCCCGCGCCCCGCTGCCCGCCGGGGCGTGACTGCGGCTGGTGGCGGCCACCCGGCCGGTGCTGGTGGTGGTCTTGCGCCGTGTAGTGGTCACGGTCCCCTCCCCTGAGTCGCCCGCCACGGCCTTGTGCGTCCGCTTGGTGGCGGTGGTGGCGGTAGCACCACTTGCCTTCTCAGCCATGGCTTCGACCTCATCTACGAACGAAACGAACCGCCGGTTCCCGGCGGTTTCCGTGCCGGAACGATAATCCCCATCGAATCCCCTCACAATGGGACATACCGATACGGCCGCCGGTTCCCACCCGATCCGACCCGGCTAGCCGTCCAGCCCGGATGCTGACCAGGTTGTGCCCAGATCGTCACCTGCTAACCACGACGCCCCGAGCGCCTCCGGCGGCGTGCGACACAAAACGGTTGTGCGGGCCGATACACTGAGCGCTGCAAGGCGCTGATGGGACGAGTACCGACGTACGCAGCCAGGAGCGACCCGGGGACGGTGCGAGCCCGGGGGTGTGCGCGGCGGGAAGATCACCCCGGAGCCGCCGGAAGAGGGGCCTGACGGCCCGTTAGAACCGGCCGCAAGCCCAAACAAGTGGGCCGCATCCAGCAGTTCGCGGCCAAGGAGGGTGGTACCGCGGGGCGGCCCGGCCGTCTCGTCCCTCCGTCGGAAGCCAGTCCACGCATCCGTCGGAGGAAGACGCCCGCGATGAGCACCTACAACTCCGTCCCCGCGCAGGTCGACCTGCCCGCGCTGGAGCACCAGATCCTCTCCTTCTGGCAGGACCAGAAGGTCTTCCAGCGCACCCTGGAGCAGTCCGAGGGCCGCCCCGAGTGGGTCTTCTACGAGGGCCCGCCGACCGCCAACGGCATGCCCGGCGCCCACCACATCGAGGCCCGCGTCTTCAAGGACGTGTTCCCGCGCTTCAAGACCATGAAGGGCTACCACGTCGCCCGCAAGGCCGGCTGGGACTGCCACGGCCTCCCGGTCGAGCTGGCCGTGGAGAAGGAGCTCGGCTTCTCCGGCAAGAAGGACATCGAGGCGTACGGCATCGCCGAGTTCAACGCCAAGTGCCGCGACTCGGTGACCCGCCACACCGACGCCTTCACCGAGCTCACCACGCGGATGGGCTACTGGGTCGACCTCGACGAGGCCTACCGCACCATGGACCCGTCCTACATCGAGTCGGTCTGGTGGTCGCTCCAGCAGATCTTCGACAAGGGCCTGCTGGTCCAGGACCACCGGGTCGCCCCCTGGTGCCCGCGCTGCGGCACCGGCCTCTCCGACCACGAGCTGGCCCAGGGCTACGAGACCGTGGTCGACCCCTCGGTCTTCGTCCGCTTCCCGCTGACCTCCGGCCCGCTGGCCGGCGAGGCCGCGCTGCTGGTCTGGACGACCACCCCGTGGACCCTGGTCTCCAACACCGCCGCCGCCGTGCACCCGGACGTCACCTACGTGGTGGCCACCGACGGCACCGAGAAGCTGGTCGTCGCCGAGCCGCTGGTCGCCAAGGCGCTCGGCGAGGGCTGGGAGACCACCGGGCAGTCCTTCACCGGCGCCGAGATGGAGCGCTGGGCCTACCGCCGCCCGTTCGACCTGGTCGCGATCGAGGACGCGCACTACGTCCTGAACGCCGACTACGTCACCACCGAGGACGGCACCGGCATCGTCCACCAGGCCCCGGCCTTCGGCGCCGACGACCTCGCGACCTGCCGCAAGTACGGCCTGCCGGTGGTCAACCCGGTGCTGGCCGACGGCACCTTCGACCCGGCCGTGCCGCTGGTCGGCGGGCAGTTCTTCAAGAAGGCCGACGAGGCGCTGGTCAAGGACCTGGCCGCCCGTGACCTGCTGTTCCGTCATGTGCCGTACGAGCACAGCTACCCGCACTGCTGGCGCTGCCACACCGCGCTGCTCTACTACGCGCAGCCCTCCTGGTACGTCCGGACCACCCAGGTCAAGGACGCGATGATCCGGGAGAACGAGGCCACCAACTGGCACCCCGAGAACGTCAAGCACGGCCGCTTCGGCGACTGGCTGAACAACAACATCGACTGGGCGCTCAGCCGCAACCGCTACTGGGGCACCCCGCTGCCGATCTGGCGCTGCGAGGACGACCACCTCACCTGCGTCGGCTCGCTGGCCCAGCTCTCCGAGCTCTCCGGCACCGACCAGTCCGAGCTGGACCCGCACCGCCCGTTCATCGACGACGTGACCTTCGCCTGCCCGAGCTGCGCGAAGACCGCGACCCGGGTGCCCGAGGTGATCGACGCCTGGTACGACTCGGGCTCGATGCCCTTCGCCCAGTACGGCTACCCGTACAAGAACAAGGAGCTGTTCGAGAAGCGCTACCCGGCGCAGTTCATCTCCGAGGCGATCGACCAGACCCGCGGCTGGTTCTACACGCTGATGGCCGTCGGCACCCTGGTCTTCGACAAGTCCTCGTACGAGAACGTGGTGTGCCTGGGCCACATCCTGGCCGAGGACGGCCGGAAGATGTCCAAGCACCTGGGCAACATCCTCCAGCCCATCCCGCTGATGGACCAGCACGGCGCCGACGCGGTGCGCTGGTTCATGGCCGCGGGCGGCTCGCCCTGGTCCGCACGCCGGGTCGGCCACGGCACCATCCAGGAGGTGGTCCGCAAGACCCTGCTGACCTACTGGAACACCGTCGCCTTCCAGGCCCTCTACGCCCGCACCGCCGCCTGGTCCCCGTCCGCGGGCGACCCGGCCCCGGCCGACCGTCCGCAGCTGGACAAGTGGGTGCTCTCCGAGCTGAACACCCTGGTCCGCGAGGTGGACGCGGCGCTGGAGGCCTACGACACCCAGCGGGCCGGCAAGCTGCTCTCCGGCTTCGTCGACGACCTCTCCAACTGGTACGTCCGCCGCGGCCGCCGCCGCTTCTGGCAGGGCGACGCCGCCGCGCTGGCCACCCTGCACGAGGCGCTGGAGACCGTCACCCGGCTGATGGCCCCGCTCACCCCGTTCATCACCGAGCGGGTCTGGCAGGACCTGGTCGTCCCGGTGGTCCCGGACGCCCCCGGCTCCGTCCACCTGGCCTCCTGGCCGGTGGCGGACGAGACGCTGATCGACACCGAGCTGTCCCGGAACATGGCGCTGGTCCGCCGCCTGGTCGAGCTCGGCCGGGCGACGCGCGCGGAGTCCGGTGTGAAGACCCGTCAGCCGCTCTCCCGGGCGCTGATCGCGGCCCAGGGCTGGGACGAGCTGCCGGGTGACCTGCGGGCGCAGATCGCCGAGGAGCTGAACGTCTCGGTGCTCGAGTCCCTGACGGCGGTGGGCGGTTCGCTGGTGGACACCACCGCGAAGGCCAACTTCCGGGCGCTCGGCAAGCGCTTCGGCAAGGGCGTCCAGGACGTGGCCAAGGTGGTCGCGGCCGCCGACGCCGCCGCGCTGGCCGCCGCGCTCCGCTCCACGGGCACCGCCTCGGTGGAGCTCAACGGCGAGACCGTCGAGCTGACGCCGGACGAGGTCATCATCACCGAGACCCCGCGCGAGGGCTGGGCCGTCGCCAACGAGTCCGGCGCCACCGTGGCCTTGGACCTGGCCATCACCCCGGCGCTCAAGCGGCTCGGCATCGCCCGCGACGCCATCCGCCAGATCCAGGAGGCCCGGAAGAACTCCGGCCTGGACGTCGCCGACCGCATCCAGCTCCGCTGGCGCGCCACCGACGAGGAGACCGTCGAGGCCATCGCCGAACACGGCCACCTGGTCGCCGAGGAGGTCCTCGCGACCGACTTCGCCGCGGGCTCCGCCGACTGGCAGTCGGAGACCTTCACCGACGAGGGCCTCGGCTTCCACTTCCAGCTCCGCAAGGCCTGATCTCGAACGAGGTTACGCCTCCAGGGGCGCGGGGAACTGCGCGGGCTGGAAAGGCAGCACCTGCAACTGACTGACGGTGGGTCAGTTGCAGGTGAGCCGCCTTCCGACTCGCGCAGTTCCCCGCGCCCCCGGCATGACCAACCACACGAGGGCGCCCCCGTGGTGACGGTTCGTCACTACGGGGGCGCCCTCGTTGGTCTTGCTGTTTAGTTGTCGCCGTCCTCGTCGATGAGGAAGCCGCGCATCGGGGCCGGAGCCTGCTGCATCGGCTGCGGCGGCTGCGGACGGACCGCGGCCATCGGCTGGGTCATCCCGGCGGGAGCCATCTGCGCGGCACCCGAGGGGGCACCGTTCGGCTGGCCGCCGAAGGAGGGCTGGCCGTTGCCGCCGCCGAAGGAGTTCTGACCGCCGAACGACGGCTGCGGGGCACCGCCGCCGAAGGAGTTCTGGCCGCCGAACGACGGCTGGCTGCTCATCGCGGAGGAGCCGGCCGGCGGGAGCGAGGCGGTGGCCGGGATCCGCGGCGGGGCCAGCGAGTCGTCCGCCTGCGACTCCAGCTGGCGCAGCTGGGTCTCCAGGTAGGACTTCAGGCGGGTGCGGTACTCGCGCTCGAAGGCGCGCAGGTCCTCGACCTTGCGCTCCAGGGTGGCGCGGGCGGACTCCAGGGAGCCCATCGCGACCCGGTGCTTCTCCTGCGCGTCCCGCTCCAGCGCGTCGGCCTTGGCGCGGGCGTCCCGCTCCAGGCCCTCGGCGCGGCTGCGGGCCTCGCCGACGATCTTGTTGGCCTCGGAGCGCGCCTCGGAGATCGCCTGGTCGGCGGTCTGCTGGGCGAGCGCGAGCACGCGGGCGGCGCTGTCGCCACCGGGGTTCTGCTGCTGCGGAGGCTGCATCGGACCACCGAGCGGGCCGCCGAGCTGCTGCTGCATCGGACCGCCCATGGGCTGGAGCTGCTGCCCGCCCATGGTCTGGCCCATCTGCTGCTGGCCCATCGGCTGCAGCATCTGACCACCCATCGGCTGCACCAGCTGCTGCTGGCCACCCATGGTCTGGCCCATCTGCTGCTGGCCGCCCATGGTCTGGCCCATCTGCTGCATGGGCTGCATCTGCTGCGGCTGGGGCTGGCCCATCGGACCGCCCTGGCCGGCCGGCAGCTGCGGAGCGCCCGAGGGCAGGCCGAGCGGCTGGTGACCCTGCTGCTGGTGGCCCTGCTGCTGCAGACCCTGCTGCTGGCCGGGGCCCTGCTGCATCTGCGGCTGGCCCGGCACCGGCGGGCCGGATATGGCGGCCGGGACGGGGGCGCCCTGGCGCCCGTCCTGCGGCTGCTGCTCCTTGCGCATGTTCGCCTGGTTCTGCGCGGCGGCACGGGTCGCGGCGGCCAGCTTGGCGCGCAGGTCCTCGTTCTCGCGGAGCAGGCGGGTCAGTTCGGCTTCGACCTCGTCGAGGAAGGCATCGACCTCGTCCTCGTCATAGCCTTCACGCAGGCGTACGGTCGTGAACTGCTTGTTCCGCACGTCCTCGGGGGTCAACGGCATCTCTTCACCTCAACGTGATCGTCGGCATCAGCGGCATCCTGTGGCAGCGCTCAAGACGGCAGAGTCAGCACGAGCGATCTCAGGACAAACACAATGATCATCAGTACGAAGAAGGACAGGTCGAGCGCCACGCCCCCGAAACGCAACGGCGGGATGAAACGCCGAAGAAGCTTGAGCGGCGGATCGGTGACAGTGTACGTGGCCTCCAGGACGACGACCATGGTCTTCCCGGGACGCCACGAGCGGGCGAACTGGAAGACCCAGTCCATCACCAGCCGGAAGAGGAGGACGAGCAGGAAGGCGCTCAGTGCGTAGTAGAGCACTGCCCGCACGATCCCCATCGAGTCTCCCTCTCCCTGGTCCTTCTGTCCCGCCTCGTAACGGACGGTCCGTCAGCCGCGTTCCACTGCCATCAGATCCACACATGAAGTCGTGGCCGGGTCAGCTCTGGTTGAAGAACCCACCCTCGGCGATCCGAGCCTTGTCCTCCGCCGTTACGTCGACGTTAGCAGGAGACAGCAGGAACACCTTCTGCGTCACTCGCTCGATACTGCCGTGCAGACCGAAGACGAGTCCAGCCGCGAAGTCTACGAGCCGCTTGGCGTCCGTGTCGTCCATCTCGGTCAGATTCATGATCACGGGGGTGCCGCCGCGGAACTGTTCCCCGATGGTACGGGCCTCGTTGTAGGTCCTCGGGTGCAGCGTGGTGATGCGGTAGGGCTCTCGTTCGTTGACGACCTTGGGCATGATCACCGGGGCGCTCTTCTCCAGGTTGTGGCGGCGTTCGGGTGTGATGGACGACACTGGCGCCATCCGCGGCGGCTCCTGCCGGATCGGCACGGCGGCCGGGACGGGCTGGGGCGCGATGTGCGCGACCGGCGCCGGGGCGGCGGGTGCGGGGGCGGGCCGCTCCAGGCCCTCGGTCCGTCCGGTCCGGATCGGCTCGGGGTCCGCGTCGTAGTCGTCGTCAGGGTCGTACCCCTGGCCGTCGTACGTCTCGTCCTCCACGAGGCCGAGGTAGACCGCCATCTTGCGCATCGCGCCGGCCATGCTCCCGTCTCCTCCGCTAGGTGGTGGATCGGGCGGCCTTCGCCTGCGGTTCCGCGCACACCCGACGCCCCGTCAGGGGGCTTGGGCGGGGGCGGACTTCCGTCGATCCACGGTTGCCAGCGCTGTAGGCAGCTGCTGGGTTCTGTCCTGTTTTGTCCTGCAGTCTGATCTACTTACCCGCTGACGTTACCGGAGCGTCGGGCGCACTCCGAGCACCGCCGTCCCGACACGCACGTGCGTCGCTCCGGCGGCCACGGCCTGCTCCAAGTCCCCGCTCATCCCTGCCGAGACCATCGTGGCAGCAGGGTGGCTCCCGCGTACGGCGCTTGCGATTTCCGCCAGCCGCCCGAAGGCCTTGGCCGGGTCGCCCGCCAGCGGTCCGGCCAGCGGAGCGACGGTCATCACACCGTCCAGGCGCAGCCCGGGCGTGTCGGCGACGGCGTCGGCCAGCGCGAGCACCTCCTCGGGGGCGGCACCGGCGCGGCCCTCGCCCTCTCCGCTCTCCTTGTCCAGGGCGACCTGGACCAGGCAACCGAGCGGCGGGCGCCCGGCGTTGCGCACCGCGGCGGCCAGCGACTCGACCAGCCGGAGCCGGTCGACGGAGTGCACGTGGTTGGCGTAGCGCACCACCGAGCGCACCTTGTTGGTCTGCAGCTGGCCCACGAAGTGCCAGTCCAGCGGCAGTTCGGCGCAGGTCTCCGCCTTGGGGGCGGCGTCCTGGTCGCGGTTCTCGGCCACGTCGGTGACGCCGAGCGCGGCCAGCAGGGCGGTGTCCTCGGCGGGGTAGGTCTTGGTGACCACCACCAGCCGCACCTCCTCGCGGGCCCGGCCGGCGGCGGCGCAGGCGTCGGCGATCCGGCGCTCCACGACCTCCAGGTTGGTGCCGAGCTCCTCGTACCGGGCCCGCTGACGGTCGGTCAGCGCGGCCAGGAAGTCCGGGCCGCCCGGGTAAGGGCCGTACAGGTCAGTCATGGTCGCCTCGGTGGGGGTCGCCTGAAGAACGATCAGATGATCGCACTCCGGACCGCACGATGCCCACCGTGTTCCCGCCCTGGGACGGGGACGCGGTGGGCATCGGCGCGTGGTCGGATGCTTCGTGGTCGGTTAGACCGACCGGTCCTACTTGAGGAAGTCCGGCACGTCGAGCTCCTCGGCGGGGCTCTCCACGAAGGGCTGGCGGGCCGGCTGGACCTGCGGCGGCACCGGCGGGGCGGTGGCGGTCGCGGTCTCGGCGGGGGCCTGGCTCTCCTTCGGACGGTCCGTCACCGAACCGAGGCCGCCGGAGTAGTTGGACGGCCGGGTGGTCGGGCGCTCCGGGGTGCTGGAGGCCGGGGTCGACTTCACCACGGGGTCGCGGACGATGGCCGGCGGCTGGCCGCCGTCGAAGCCGGCCGCGATCACGGTGACCCGGACCTCGTCGCCGAGCGCGTCGTCGATGACCGCGCCGAAGATGATGTTGGCCTCGGGGTGGGCCGCCTCGCTGACCAGCTGGGCCGACTCGTTGATCTCGAAGAGGCCGAGGTCGGAGCCGCCGGAGATGGAGAGCAGCACGCCGCGGGCGCCGTCGATGGACGCCTCCAGCAGCGGGGAGGAGATGGCCATCACGGCGGCGGCCTTCGCGCGGTCCTCGCCGCGGGCCGAGCCGATGCCCATCAGCGCCGAACCGGCGTCCGACATGACCGACTTGACGTCGGCGAAGTCGAGGTTGATCAGGCCCGGGGTGGTGATCAGGTCGGTGATGCCCTGGACACCCGAGAGCAGCACCTGGTCGGCCGAGCGGAACGCGTCCAGCACCGAGACCTGGCG
Organism: Kitasatospora sp. NPDC088742; assembly: GCF_055584905.1. Classification (NCBI taxonomy): domain Bacteria; kingdom Bacillati; phylum Actinomycetota; class Actinomycetes; order Kitasatosporales; family Streptomycetaceae; genus Kitasatospora; species Kitasatospora sp. NPDC088742. The sequence goes on from NZ_JBVJLD010000017.1 coordinate 24,787, forward strand.
GTCCGAGATGGAGAGCAGCCGGTCGTTGGGGATGACGATCAGGGTGTCGACCTCTTCGCGCAGCTGCGCGATGCCGTCCTCGGCCTGGTTGGCCCGGCGGCGGCCCTCGAAGGTGAAGGGGCGGGTGACCACGCCGATGGTGAGCGCGCCGAGCGAGCGGGCGATGTTCGCCACCACGGGGGCGCCACCGGTACCGGTGCCGCCGCCCTCGCCGGCCGTCACGAAGACCATGTCGGCCCCCTTGAGGACCTCCTCGATCTCCTCGCGGTGGTCCTCGGCGGCCTTGCGGCCGACCTCGGGGTTGGCGCCGGCGCCGAGGCCCCGGGTGAGTTCACGGCCCACGTCGAGCTTGACGTCGGCGTCGCTCATCAGGAGGGCCTGCGCATCGGTGTTGATCGCGATGAACTCGACGCCCTTGAGACCGACCTCGATCATCCGGTTGATGGCGTTGACACCACCGCCGCCGATACCGACGACCTTGATGACTGCGAGGTAGTTCTGCGGTGCTGCCACGTCGAAGGCCTCTCGCCTCGAGATTCCGGGTCGTCCGCACCGGTTGGCGCGGTCCGACGGATGTCGATGGGTGGGGAGCCCGAGTGATTCCTGACTGTATGTCCGAAATTCCGACCACCGACCCGAACCCTAAACTTGACCTTTAGGGTTGTGGCTGTGCCTGCGTCACATCACCGTGGGACACAGCCTGGTGACACAGGACACTATGGCGGCGAGCGGGCCGTGTTCAACGAACACGCCGAGCTTCCCGTTTTTCTTTTGAGCCTATGTGATCATCCATTTCCGGGCGAAACCGGGGTGACCACCAAGGTTCGGGCCGGAGCTGCCGCTCCGTCAACACCTCCCCCGGGGAGAGAACTTACCGGATCTTCCGGGTCCGACGGGCCGTCAACCCCCGATGCCGGGCGCTTCCGGGGCGCTCACGTCGTAGATCCGGGCCTTCCTGACCAGCAGCGCGCTCAGCACCTGCGCCTTGCGCGGAGTCCGCTCCGCGCTCCCCCAGCGCACCACCGACCCGTCGGCCAGCTGAAGTTGGATGTCGTCGAAGGACTGCACCCGGACGCTGCCGGCCTGCTTGCGGACCGCCTCCGGCAGGCCCGCCGCGACCGTGATCGCGGAGCGCAGCAGCTCCTCCCGGGGGAACACCGCCGCGGCGTCGTTCGCCTGCTGACTGAGTGCCAGCTCCACCACCGGCACCCCCTCGGGGGCGCCCTCCTCGGTGGCGAAGGTGAAGCCGGCCGCGTCCACCTGGCCGTACCTGCCCTCGGGGGTCTTCACCGCGGCCACCGCCCGGCGCTCGGTCACCTTGATCCGCAGGGTGTGCGGCCAGCCGCGCCAGACCTCGGCCTTGGCCACCCGGGGCAGCGCCTCCACCCGGCGCTCGGCCTCGGCCAGGTCGACCCGGGCCAGCGGCCCCTGCTCGCCGTCGGGCCCCAGCGCCTCGCGCACTTGGTGCGCCGTCAGTTTGTCGCCCACCAGGCCCTGGACGGCGACCACCCGCACGTCCAGCACCGAGGAGAAGAACACCAGCCAGCCGAGCGCGCCCAGGACCAGCGCCCCGAACGCGCTCAGCACCACGATCCCCCGCCGGGAGAGCCGGAGCCGGGGCGGCTGCTCCGCGGCGTCCTCCTCGTCCTCCTCGACCGGGTCGAGGACCGGCGTCTCAGCCACGGCGGCCCCGCCGGGAGGCCTCGATCGCCTCGTACACCATGCCGACCAGCAGGTCGTCCGCGTCCCGGCGGCCGAACTCGGCGGCCGCCCGGCTCATCTCCCAGAGCTTCTGAGGGGCGGTCAGCACCGGCAGCACGTTCTGCAGCACCCAGTCCGGGGTGAGGTCGGCGTCGTCCACCAGCAGGCCGCCGCCCGCCTTCACCATCGGCTGGGCGTTCAGCCGCTGCTCGCCGTTGCCGATCGGCAGCGGCACGAAGGCGGCGGGCAGGCCGACGGCGGCCAGCTCGGCCACGGTCATCGCACCGGCCCGGCAGAGCATCAGGTCGGCGGCGGCGTACGCCAGGTCCATCCGGTCCACGTAGGGGACGGCCCGGTACGGCGGCATCCCGGGGATGTCGTCGATCACCGGCAGCTCGTTCTTCGGGCCGACCGCGTGCAGCACCTGGACCCCGTACTGCTGGAGCCGGGGAGCGATGGTCTCGATGGTCTGGTTCAGCCGGCGGGCGCCCTGCGAGCCGCCGGAGACCAGCAGGGTGGGCAGCCGCTGGTCGAGGCCGAAGTACGCGCGGGCCTCCGGGCGGACGGCGTTGCGGTCCAGGGTGGCGATGGTGCGGCGCAGCGGGATGCCGATGTACCGGGAGTCGCGCAGCTTGGAGTCGGGGGTGGAGACGGCGACGAAGTCGGAGTACCGGGCGCCGATCTTGTTGGCCAGACCGGGCCGGGCGTTGGCCTCGTGCACCACGATCGGCACCCCGGCGCGCTTGGCGGCGAGGTAGGCGGGCATCGCCACGTAGCCGCCGAAGCCGACCACCGCGTCGGCCTTGACCCGCTCGATGATCGCCTGGGCGGCCCGGACGGTGGAGCGCAGCCGGCCCGGGACGGTGATCAGCTCGGGGGTGGGCCTGCGGGGCAGCGGGACGGCCGGGATCAGCTCCAGCTGGTAGCCGCGCTCGGGCACCAGCCGGGTCTCCAGGCCGCGTTCGGTGCCCAGGGCGGTGATCCCGATGGACGGGTCGTGCCGGCGGAGGGCGTCCGCGAGGGCCATGGCCGGCTCGATGTGACCGGCGGTCCCGCCGCCTGCGAGTACGACATGCACCGAAATTCACCGCTCCCTGCGCTTCGGCCTCGCGGCCCCGCGCCCCGTGGTTCGTCCTGGCAGCACCCGGTTCAGGACCGACCTGAACCGGCTGTTCTTGCTCCGTGCGGCCAGCGCCGCCCTGGCCTCCGGCGAGCTGCGCGCGAAGCAGAGCAGCACCCCGACGGCGCACAGGGCCGACAGCATCGCAGACCCGCCGTAGGAGAACAGCGGGAGGGGGACGCCCGCGATGGGCAGCAGTCCCAGTGCCGACCCCAGGTTGACCATGGCCTGGGCCATGATCCAGGTGGTGACGGCTCCCGCGGCGTACCTGACGAAGGGGTCCTTCGTGCCGCTGGCCACTCGGATACCCGCGTAGCCTAGTGCCGCGAAGAGCCCGAGGACCGACAGCGTGCCCACCAGGCCGAGCTCCTCGCCGGTCGCGGCGAAGATGAAGTCGGTGTGGGCCTCCGGGAGTTGGCCCCACTTCTCGACCCCGGCCCCGATGCCGGAGCCGAACGGGCCGCCGGCCGCGAAGGCGTAGAGCCCGTGCAGGGCCTGGAAGCAGTTGACGTTGGGGTCGGGCTTGGTGACGCCGATGCAGGCCAGCCGGTCCATCCGGTGCGGCACGGTGATCACCAGCGCGGTGCAGGCGACCACCGCGATGCCCAGCACGGCGGCGAACAGCCGCAGCGGCGCGCCGACCGTCCAGAGCAGGCCGAACAGCATGGCGATCAGGATCATCGTGGTGCCCATGTCGCCGCCGAGCATGATCAGCAGCATCAGCAGCAGGGTGCCGGGCACCAGCGGGACCAGCAGGTGCTTCCACTGGTCGAGCATGTGGGTCTTCTGCTTGCGGGCCAGCAGGTCGGCCGCCCAGAGGGCCAGCGCGAGCTTGGCGAACTCGGAGGGCTGGAGCTGGAGCAGGCCGAGGTCCAGCCAGTTGCGGTTGCCGCCGACCTCCTTGCCGATGCCCGGGATCGCGACCAGCACCAGGGCGCCGGTCACCCCGAGCGTCACCGGGTAGACCAGCATCCGCAGCAGCTTGACCGGCATCAGCGCGAACAGCACCAGGCCGGCCAGGCCCATCAGCACCGCGATGAACTGCTTGCCCACGAAGAAGGTGGCGGGCAGGCCCCATCGGACGGCCAGGATCTGCGAGGAGGAGAAGACCATGCTCAGCCCGAGCACCACCAGCAGCAGGGCCGAGCCCACGATCAGCAGGTACGGGGTGAGCGGACGGGAGAGCAGGTAGGCCACCCGGCCGCGGAACTGCCGCAGCCGGGTGACCGGGTCGGCCGCCTTGAAGGTGGCACTGCTGGCCGAGATGACCGGCGCCTGCCACGGGCCTCGCTCCGGGGCCTGACCCGCCATCACACCGCTCCCCCGTCTTGGTACTTACCTGCGGCTACAACGCCCGGACCGCCTCGGCGAAGAGGTCGCCGCGCTCGCCGTAGTCGGTGAACATGTCCATCGAGGCACAGGCCGGGGCCAGCAGGACGGTGTCACCCTCCCGGGCCAGTCCGGCGGCCGCGCGGACCACCTCGGTCATCGCCACCGCGCCAGTCTCACCCGCTGCCGCCTCGATCACCGGGACATCCGGGGCGTGTCGGGCCAGCGCCCCGGCGATCAGCGCCCGGTCCTCGCCCATCAGCACCACGGCCCGCAGCCGGCCCGCGGCACCCCGCACCAGCTCGTCGAAGGCTGCGCCCTTGGCCAGCCCGCCGGCGATCCAGACCACCGGCTCGTACGCGGCCAGCGAGGCCGCCGCGGCGTGGGTGTTGGTGGCCTTGGAGTCGTCCACCCAGCTGACCCCGCCGACCACCGCGACCTCGGCGATCCGGTGCGCGTCCGGGCGGAAGGCCCGCAGGCCGTCCCGGACGGCGGTGGTCCCCACCCCGTACGCCCGGGCCAGCGCCGCCGCCGCCAGGGCGTTGGTGACGTTGTGCGGGGCGGGCGGGTTCACGTCGGAGACGGCGCCGATCTCGGCCGCGTTCTTGTGCCGCTCGGGCACGAAGGCGCGGTCCACCAGCAGGCCGTCCACCACGCCGAAGTCCGAGGGGCCCGGCGCGCCGAGGCCGAAGCCGACGGCCCGGCAGCCCTCCTCGACGTCGGCCTCCTCGACCAGCGCGCGGGTGGCCTCGTCGGCCAGGTTGTAGACGCAGGCCACCTGGTTGCCCTGGTAGATCCGGCCCTTGTCGGCCGCGTAGGCCTCCATCGAGCCGTGCCAGTCCAGGTGGTCGGGGGCCAGGTTGAGCACCACGGCCGAGTGCGGGCGCAAGCTCGGCGCCCAGTGCAGCTGGTAGCTGGAGAGCTCGACCGCGAGCACCTCGTACGGCTCCTCGGCCAGCACCGCGTCCAGCACCGAGACGCCGACGTTGCCGACCGCGGCGGTGCGCTTGCCGGCCGCCGTCAGGATCGACGCGAGCATCTGCACGGTGGTGGTCTTGCCGTTGGTGCCGGTGACGGCCAGCCAGGGGGCCGGCTCGCCGGTCTCCGGCAGCGGCCTGCGCAGCCGCCAGGCCAGCTCGACGTCGCCCCAGACCTCGACCCCGGCCGCCTCGGCGGTCAGGAAGAGCGGGCTGTTCGGCGGCCAGCCGGGCGAGGTGACGACCAGTCGGGTGCCCTCGGGGAGGGTGGCGCCGTCGCCGAGGCGGACGGTGATGCCCTCCCCGAGCTGGCCGGCGCGGGCACGCAGGCCCTCACCGTCGCCGCCGTCCACCACGGTCACCCGGGCGCCGAGGTCACGGAGGACCCGGGCGGCCGAGATGCCGGAGATGCCCAGGCCCGCGACGACCACGGGCAGGCCCTTGAAGTCGGGGTTCCGAGGGGTCGTCATCCGGTCACCCAGCCCGCGTAGAAGAGGCCGAGGCCGACCGCGACGCAGAGGCCCTGGATGATCCAGAACCGGACCACGATCAGCACCTCGCTCCACCCCTTGAGTTCGAAGTGGTGCTGGAGCGGGGCCATCTTGAAGACCCGCTTGCCGGTCATCCGGAACGAGCCGACCTGGATGACCACCGACAGGGTGATGAGCACGAACAGGCCGCCCAGCAGGGCCAGCAGCATCTCGGTGCGCGAGCAGATCGCCAGACCGGCCAGCGCGCCGCCCAGGGCCAGCGAGCCGGTGTCGCCCATGAAGATCTTGGCGGGCGAGGTGTTCCACCACAGGAAGCCGAAGCAGGAGCCCATCAGCGCGGAGGCGATGACGGCGAGGTCCAGCGGGTCGCGGACGTCGTAGCAGCTGTTGGTGGCGGTGGCCATCACGGCGCAGGTCTGGCCGTACTGCCAGACGCCGATGAAGACGTAGGCGCCGAAGACCATCACCGAGGCGCCGGTGGCCAGGCCGTCCAGACCGTCGGTGAGGTTCACGCCGTTCGACATCGCGGCGATCATGAAGTACGCCCAGATCACGAACAGCACCGGGCCGATCGACCAGCTGAAGTCCTGTACGAACGACAGGCTGGTGGAGGCCGGGGTCAGCCCGCGGTCGTCCTTGAACTGCAGCGCCAGGATGGCGAAGGTCAGGCCGACGAAGGACTGGCCGAGCAGCTTGGCCTTGGCCCGAAGGCCGAGCGAGCGCTGCTTCACGACCTTGATGTAGTCGTCCAGGAAGCCCACCAGGCCGAGCCCGGCGGTCAGGAAGAGCACCAACAACCCTGAGGCGGTGGGCTTCTCACCCGTTATCACCTTGGTCGCGGCGTACGCGATCAGGGTGGCCAGGATGAACGCGATGCCGCCCATGGTGGGCGTGCCGCGCTTGCTCATGTGGGCCTGCGGACCGTCGTCCCGGATCATCTGGCCGTAGCCGTGCTTGGCCAGCAGCCGGATCAGGGCCGGCGTGCCCAGCAGCGTGAGGATCAGGCCGATCAGGCCGGAGAACAGGATCTGCTTCACTGCGCGGCTCCATCGGCCAACAGGGCCTCGGCGACCCGCTCGAGACCCACCGAACGGGAGGCCTTCACCAGGACCACGTCCCCGGGCCGCAGTTGACCCCGCAGCAGTTCCACCGCCGCGTCCGCGTCGGACACCAGCACCGACTCCTCACCCCACGAACCTTCGTTCCTCGCGCCCAGTTCCATACAGGCCGCGTCCCGTCCGCCGACCGCCACCAGCTTGGTGACGTCCAGTCGGACCGCGAGCCGCCCGATGGCGTCGTGCTCGTTGAGGCTGTCCTCACCGAGCTCCCGCATCTCACCGAGCACCGCGAAGGTACGGCGGCGCTCCGGGCCGCGTCCAGCCATGTTCGCCAGCGCCCGCAGCGCGGCCCGCATGGACTCCGGGTTCGCGTTGTAGGCGTCGTTGACCACGGTGACACCGTCGGCCCGTTCGACGACCTCCATGCGCCAGCGGGACAGCGCTTCCGCCTCGCCGAGCGCGGCGGCGGTGTCGTCTACGGACATGCCGAGCGCCACCGCCACCGCTGCGGCGGCGAGGGCGTTCGAAACGTGGTGCTCACCGTACAGGCGCAGGCTCACGGGTGCGGAACCGGCCGGGGTGGTCAGCGTGAACCGTGGCCGTCCGGCGTCGTCCAGGTGAACGCCGGTGGCCCGTACGTCGGCTGACGGACTCTCGCCGAAGTACAGGACCTTCGCCCGCGTACGGTCCGCCATCGCCTTGACCAGGGGGTCGTCGGCGTTCAGGATCGCGGTGCCGTCGGCGGGCAGCGCCTCCACCAGCTCGCCCTTGGCCTCGGCGATCCCGGCCTTGGAGCCGAACTCGCCCAGGTGCGCGGTGCCGATGTTCAGCACGGCGCCGACCACGGGCGGGGTGATGCCGCAGAGGTAGGCGATGTCGCCCTTGTGCCGGGCGCCCATCTCCATCACCAGGTGCTCGGTGGCCGGCTCGACCCGCAGCGCGGTCATCGGGTGGCCGATCTCGTTGTTCATCGAGCCGGGCGGGAAGACCGTGGCGCCCTTGCGGGCGAGCACCTGGGCGATCAGGTCCTTGGTGGAGGTCTTGCCGGCCGAGCCGGTCAGCGCCACCACGGCGGCGGTGGAGCGGTCCACCACGGCCCGGGCCAGCCTGCCCAGCGCGGTCTGCACGTCCTCCACCAGCACGGTGGGGACGTCCAGCTGACGGGTCGCCAGCACCGCGACCGCACCGGCCGCGACCGCCCGGTCGGCGAAGTCGTGCCCGTCCACCCGCTCGCCGACGATGGCGACGAAGAGCGAGCCGGGGGTGAGCTTGCGGGAGTCGTGCTCCACGGAGGAGGAGACCACGGCGGCCGGGTCCGCGTTGTGCAGGGTGCCGCCGACCGCCTCGGCCACCTCGGCGAGGGTCAGTGCGATCACAGGTGCTCAACTCCCTTGGAGGTACGGTGCTCGATCGCCGTGCGCAGGACCTCGCGGTCGTCGAAGGGGCGGACCTCGCCCCGAACGTACTGGCCGAGCTCGTGGCCCTTGCCCGCGACCAGGACGGTGTCCCCCGCGTGGGCGTGGGCCACCGCGTCGGCGATGGCCTCGGCGCGGTCCGGGACCACCAGGACCTCGCCGCGCTCGGTCTCCGGCACCTCGGTGGCACCGTTCAGCATGGTGGCGAGGATCGCCAGGGCGTCCTCGGAGCGCGGGTTGTCGCTGGTGAGCACCGCCGTGTCGGCGAGCCGGGCGGCGATCGCGCCCATCGGCCCGCGCTTGAACGGGTCCCGGTCGCCGCCGCAGCCGACCACCACGTGCAGGCGGCCCTTGGTCACCTCGCGCAGCGACTCCAGGACGGCCTGCAGCGCGTCCGGCTTGTGCGCGTAGTCCACCACCGCGACGAACGGCTGCCCGGCGTCCACCCGCTCCAGCCGCCCGGGCACGCCGGGGACGGCGGCCACACCGGCGACCGCCTCGGCCAGCGGCACCCCGGCGGTCACCAGCGCGGTGATCGCGCCGAGCGCGTTGGAGACGTTGAACGGGCCCGGCAGCGGCACGCTCGCCCCGGCCGACACCCCGTCAGGACCGGCCACCGTGAAGGTGGACCCGAGCGGGCCCAGCTGGACGTCCAGCGCCCGCCAGTCGGCCGCCGGGTCGCCCTTGGCGGAGAAGGTGGTGACCGGGATGGGCGCCTCGGCGGCGATCCGCCGGCCGTACGCGTCGTCGTGGTTGGCCACCCCGAGGCGGGCCTTGTCCGTCTGGAACAGCTTGGCCTTGGCCCGGTAGTAGTCCTCCATGTCCGGGTGGAAGTCCAGGTGTTCCGGCGTCAGGTTGTTGAACAGCGCGACGTCGTAGACCACGCCGTCCACCCGGCCGTAGCTGAGCGCGTGGCTGGAGACCTCCATCACCACGGCCTTCGCGCCGCGCTCGCCCATCACGGCGAGGATCGCGTGCAGGTCGGTGGACTCGGGGGTGGTGCGCTCGCTCTTGATCCGCTCGCTGCCGACCCGCATCTCGACCGTGCCGATCACGCCCGGGTTCAGGCCGGCCGCCTTCAGCCCGCCCTCCACCAGGTAGGCGGTGGTGGTCTTCCCGTTGGTACCGGTCAGGCCGATCATCCGCAGGCCCTCGCTGGGGCGGCCGTACACGGCGGCGGCCAGCTCGCCCATCCGGGCCCGCGGGCTCTCCACCACCAGCAGCGGCACCCCGCAGCCGTCCGCCTGCCCGGCGCCCTCACGGTCCGTCAGCACCGCGACCGCTCCCTGCCCGACCGCCTGGGCGGCGAACCGGGCCCCGTGGTGGTTGGCGCCCGGGAAGGCCACGTAGACGTCCCCGGGCCGGACCGCCCGGGAGTCGTGGGTGACGCCGGTGACCGCCGCGCCCTCGACGGCCGGCACCCCCAGCAGTCGGGCGGCCTCGGCCAGCGGCAGCGCCGCCACGGAGGTCGGTCGGGGCGGGCTCGCGGAGATTTGATCGGGTTTCGGCACGGCCGGAAGGCTATCCGCCGGAACCCCCGTAGAGCCAAACCGGGTCGCTGCGCTCTTGCTCATCAGGGCTTCCGCTCGACGGGGAGGTTCGGGGCCTGGCTGCCGCTGGGGGCGACGCGCAGGGTCTTGAGGGTGAACTCCATCACCTGCTTGAACACCGGTCCGCAGAGCTGGCCGCCGAAGTGGCCGTTCTTCGGGTCCTGGATCACGCAGGAGACGGTGACGCGCGGGGCGTCGGCCGGCGCGAAGCCGATGAAGGAGGCGGTGTAGCCGTTGTACTTGCCGGTCTTGGGGTCCACCCGGTTGGCCGTGCCGGTCTTGCCGGCCACCCGGTAGCCCTCCACGGCCGCCTTGGTGCCGGTGCCCTGCTCGTCCGAGACCACCGACTCCAGCATCTCGGTCAGGGTCTTGGCGGTCTCCGGCTTGACCACCCGGGTCTCCTTGCCGGGCGGCGCGGCCACGTACCGCCCGTCCGGCCCGGTGGTCCCGGCCAGCAGGCTCGGCGTCACCCGGACCCCGCCGTTGGCGATGGCGGAGAACACCGAGGTGGCCTGCAGCGCGTTCACCGACAGGCCCTGGCCGAACGGGATGGTGTACTGCTGCGAGCCGTTCCAGGCCTCCGGCTTGGCCAGGATGCCCTTGGTCTCGCCGGGGAAGCCCAGGCCGGTGGACTGCCCGATCCCGAACCGGGTCAGGTAGTCGTGCAGCACCTTGTTGGAGGCCGCCTGGTCCGCCCCGAGCTTCTCGGCGGCCAGGATGGTGCCGATGTTGGAGGACTTGGCCAGCACGCCCGCCAGGGTCAGGTGCCAGGTCGGGTGGTCGATGTCGTCGTGGAAGATCCGGTCCGAGCGCTGCAGGGTGTTCGGCACCTCGACGTAGGTGTCCCAGGCCGCCGTGCCGGTGTCCAGCACCGCCGCCATCGTCATCAGCTTGGCGGTGGAGCCCGGTTCGAAGGCGTCGCCGACCGCCGCGTTGCCCAGCTGCTCGGCCTTGGCCTTGGCGAGCTCGTTCGGGTTGAAGCCCGGGGATCCGGCCATCGCCAGGACCTGACCGGTCTTCACGTCCTGGACGATGACGTAGCCCTTCTCCGCCCCGGCGTTCGCCACCTGGTCGGTGATGGCCCGCTGGGCCGCCCACTGGATGTCCCGGTCGACGGTCAGCCGCAGGTCCGACCCCTCCACCGGGGACTGCTGGCTCCCGCCGGCCGTCGGGACCTGCCGCCCGCCCACCTGGGCGTAGGTGCTGTGGCCCTCCTTGCCGGCCAGCTCGCCCTGGTACTGGAGCTCCAGGCCGCCGGTGCCGATGCCGTCCGCGTTCACGTAGCCGAGCAGGTTGGCGGCCAGGCCCCCGGCCGGGTAGACCCGGCGCTTGGAGTCCTGGAAGACGATCCCGGCCAGCGGGTTGGCGCAGGCCGCGTCCACCGACGTCCGGCCGCCCTGCTCGGCGGGCTTGCCCACCAGCTTGCGCTGGGCCCGGCAGGCGGCGGTGTCGGCCTGCTTGGCCAGGGTGGCCTTGAGGTCGGTGATCTGCTTCTTGGTCTCCGGGCTCTGACGGGGCGCCAGCATCACCCACTGGGTCTTCGGGGTGTGCAGCAGGGCGGCCAGCTGCTCCTTGCCGCGGTTCAGGATCGGCGCCAGCAGCGCGGCGGCCTGCTCCGGCGCGTCCGGCACCAGCGACTTGTCGAGCGGGTAGAGCGAGGGGTCGGCGGTGACGTCGTACGCGTCCACCGTGGTGGCCAGCGCGACGCCGTCGGAGGACGTTATCGAGCCGCGGTCGGCGGAGAGCTTGGCCTGCACGTACTTGTTGGCCTGGGCCGCGGCGGCCAGCTCGTCCGAGTCCAGCAGCTGCAGCTGGACCAGCCGCCCGGCGAAGACCGAGAAGACCGCCACCATCGCCACGCCCACCAGCCGTAGCCGCTTCTTCGGGTCGCCCAGCTTGATCAGCCGGGGCTGCGGCGGGGCCGGGCGGCGGGGCGGCTGACGGCGCGGCGGCTCGCCGGTGCGCGGGCGGGGGGTGCGGGGGCGCTGCGCTCCGGCCGCCGCCCGGGCGGCTCCTGACGCACCGGCGGCGCGCCCGGCCCCGGCGGCGGGGCGGCGGGCCGGCTGCGGGCGGGGCCGGGGCTTGCCGCTCCCGCTCCCACCCGATCCGCGGCCGGGCTGACGGGGGGTGCTCATCGCGCGGTACCTCCGGCGGACGGGGCGGCCGCTGACGGGGCGTCGAGCGGCGGGGCCGGGTTGATCTGCACCCCGGTGTCGGCGGGCGGAGGGGCGGCCGGCGTGGGGCTGGGCGAGGTGCCGGTGCGGCTCCACAGCTCCTGGTCGGTGCGCTTCACCGGCGGGCTGTCCTCGGCCTTCTCCGGCTTGCCGTTGACCGAGCCGTCGTCCTTCAGGAACCCCAGGTCCCCGCCGGGCACCATGCCCAGCTCGCGGGCCCGGCGCTCCAGAGCGTCCGGCGCGGACTGCTGGTCGATGTCCTGCTGGAGGGTCTGCTGGCGGTCCGTCAGCTCGGTGGTCCGCCGCTCCAGCCGGCTCTGCTCGAAGGAGCCCTCGTTCAGCGCGGTGTTCAGCATCAGCAGCCCGAGCAGACCGCCCGAGAGCAGCGCCACCACCAGCACCGCGAAGGGCGTGCGCCCCCGCATCTGCCGCCGGGCCGGGCGCACCGAGATCCGCACCCCGCCCCCCTGGCCGGGGACCGACCCGCGCTCCCGCCGCGTCCGACCACCCGTCAGGCCTCCACCGGCCACCGGCACCGCTCTTCTCCCTCGCCGCTGCACGTCCCCCCGTCCGGCGTCCGTTCTAGCCGCGGGTCACAGACCGGTTGACCATAGGGCCCGCGGCGTCGCGACCCCGGAGCACGCACCTCGCCGCGTTGTCGTCGGTCGCCGCAGCTCCGCTGCTACTCCCTCCTCCGCCTTGCGATGCACGCGCTCCAGCGCCGCTCCTTCTTCCGCGCTCCCTACGGTCAACCGGTCTCCCTGATCCTCTCCGCCACGCGCAGCCGCACGGGCGCGGCACGCCGGTTCTCCTCGATCTCCTCCTCCGTGGCCAGCTCGGCACCGCGGGTGAGCAGCTTCAGCCAGGGCTGGTGCTCCTCCGGGATGATCGGCAGCCCCGGCGGGGCGGTGTTGGTGGCCGCCGCCGCGAAGTACTGCTTCACCAGGCGGTCCTCCAGCGACTGGTAGGACATCACGGCGATCCGGCCGCCGAGCGCGAGCACGTCCAGCGCGCCCGGGATGGCCCGGTCCAGCACCTCCAGCTCACCGTTGACCTCGATCCGCAGCGCCTGGAAGGTCCGCTTGGCCGGGTTGCCGCCGGTGCGGCGGGTGGCGGCCGGGATGGCGTTGCGCACCAACTCGACCAGACGCGCGGAGTTGGTGAACGGTTCCTTCTCGCGCTCGCGCAGGATCACCGAGGCGATCTTCCCGGCGAACCGCTCCTCGCCGTAGACCTTGAGGATCCGGGCCAGCTGGCCGTGGGTGTAGGTGTTCAGCACCTCGGCCGCGCTCAGGCCGCGGGTCTGGTCCATCCGCATGTCCAGCGGGGCGTCCTGGGCGTAGGCGAACCCGCGGTCCGCCTCGTCCAGCTGCATCGAGGAGACGCCGAGGTCGAACAGGATGCCGTGCGCCTCGGGGATGCCGAGCCGGTCCAGCACCTCGGGGATCTCGTCGTACACCGCGTGCACCAGCGTCGCCCGCTCGCCGAACCGGGCCAGCCGCTCGCCGGAGAGCTTGAGCGCCTCGGTGTCCCGGTCCACCGCCACCAGCCGGACCTCGGGGAACTGCGTGAGCAGCGCCTCGCTGTGACCGCCCAGACCGAGGGTGGCGTCCACCACCACGGAGCCGGGTGCGGAGATCGCCGGGGCCAGCGCGTCTACGCAGCGCTGCAGCATCACCGGGACGTGCTTGGGGGCCGGACTGTCGGTGCTCATGACGACCATTCTGGTCCATCCCGCCCACCCCGCCGCCCACCCGGGGCCCGGCGGCACGACACGGTCGCCCGCGAAGGTGGTCACCCCGGGGGCGCGAGGAACTGCGCGCAGGGGATCGGCACGAGCTGCAACTGGCTCGCATGCCCCGACCTAACGCTGGTCCGCCTTCCGCACTCGCGCCCCGCGGCGGAGCCGCAAATCAGCAGAGCCTCGCGCCCCGGGGTGACCACCGTCGCCGGGCGGTTGCGGTTCGCAGTCCGGGGTCCCCGCCCGCTCGTCCGGGGAAGGAGTGACCGCCCGGCACCGGGGAAGGTGCGCCAGGTGGGCACGGAGCGGGTGGAGGCCTCGGACTGCGTACCGGCCGGGCCCCGGGCGGCAGTTGACGGGCCGTCAGGGGCGGGGCTCCACTGGCCGGAACTCTACCGTCCCCGCCTGCCGAGTCAATCGTCCACGGCCGCGCGCCACCCGGGCGGCGGCATGGATTCCCGCAGGTCGGAGCAGGGGCGGCCGCTCCCCTCCCCCACACGGCGGCACCGCGCGCGACCCCCGCCGCACGCCGGACGGACCGGCACGAACCGGACACCCGGCACCGCTCACCGGCTATGCCCTCCGTCACACCCCACCCGTTCGCCTCCGGCCCCCCTCCACAACGGCCGAAAGCCCACTACCGTCATCGGCATGACAGTGACCCCCGACCGGCCCGTGCCGACCGCCGCTGCCGACTCCACCCCGTCCATCACCGACCGGTTCGTCGCCGCGAACCGCGAGTACGCCAAGACCTTCCGGGACGGCGGGATGGACGCCCGCCCGGTGCGGAACGTCACCGTGGTGGCGTGCATGGACGCCCGCCTGGACCTGTTCGCCGCCCTCGGCCTCGAACTCGGCGACGCCCACCTGATCCGCAACGCCGGCGGCGTCGTCACCGACGACACCATCCGCTCCCTGACGATCAGCCAGCGCGCCCTGGGCACCCGCTCGATCGTCCTGATCCACCACACCGGCTGCGGCCTCCTCGGCCTCACCGAGGACTTCCGCCGCGACCTGGAGCTGGAGGTCGGCCAGCGCCCCACCTGGGCCGTCGAGTCCTTCGTCGACCTGGACGGCGACGTCCGCCAGTCGATGCAGCGGGTCCGCACCTCCCCCTTCATCCCGCACCGCGACGACGTCCGGGGCTTCGTCTTCGACGTCCACACCGGCCTCCTCCGCGAAATCCACTGAGCACCGCGCCCCCGGGACGGCGAGGCCGTCACCCGGGGGCGCGCAAAACGGACACTCCTCCCGTGTCGCCCACTCGGGTGACGACCCGCCCCCCGACAAGGAAGAATGCGCCTTCAGGCCGACCGGCCAGCTTGCATTTTCGGGGCATGGGAGCAATCGAGTGACGACCTTCAACGGACAGACCGGCACGGGCGGTTCAGGACTGCACGAGCTCGGCGCAGTGGTCGAACGGGTCCGGGCCTCGGTGGAGAGCGTCATCGAGGGCAAGCCCGAGGCCGTCCGGATCGCCCTCACCGTGCTGCTGGCCGAGGGCCACCTGCTGCTGGAGGACGTGCCCGGCGTCGGCAAGACGATGCTGGCCAAGGCGCTGGCCCGCTCGGTGGACTGCACCGTCCGCCGCATCCAGTTCACCCCCGACCTGCTGCCCTCCGACGTGACCGGCACCAACGTCTTCGACCAGCAGCGGATGGACTTCGAGTTCCGTCCGGGCGCGATCTTCGCGCAGATCGTGGTCGGCGACGAGATCAACCGCGCCTCGCCGAAAACCCAGTCGGCGCTGCTGGAGTCGATGGAGGAGCGCCAGGTCACCATCGACGGCACCAGCTACGAGCTGCCCAGCCCGTTCATGGTGATCGCCACCCAGAACCCGGTGGAGATGGAGGGCACCTACCCCCTCCCCGAGGCGCAGCGCGACCGCTTCATGGCCCGCGTCTCGATCGGCTACCCCAGCGCCGAGGCCGAGTTCGCGATGCTGGACGTGCACGGCGGCGCCAACCCGCTGGAGCACCTGACCCCGGTCGCGCACGCGCACGACATCCTCAAGCTGGTCGAGGTGGTCCGCTCGGTGCACGTCTCCGACGCGGTCCGCCGCTACGCGGTCGAGCTGGTCGGCGCCACCCGCTACCACCAGGAGCTGCGCCTGGGCGCCTCGCCGCGCGCGACCCTGCACCTGGTCCGGGCGGCCCGCGCCCACGCCGCGCTGGACGGCCGGGACTACGTGCTGCCGGACGACGTCCAGGCGCTGGCCGTGCCGGTGCTGGCGCACCGTCTGATCCCCACCGCGGAGACCCAGTTGAGCCGCCGCTCGACCGAGCAGATCGTCACCGACCTGGTCGCGAGCCTGCCCATCCCGCGTTCGCAGGGCCGGGCCTGAGGTGGCCAAGCCGGACAGTCCGACCGGACTGCGCACCGGGCTGCGCGGCCTGACCACCCGGGGGCGCTCCTTCCTGGCCGCCGGGATCACCGCCGCGCTCTGCGCCTACGTCTTCGGCCAGGACACCCTGCTCCAGGTCTCCGTGCTGCTGGCCGCCCTGCCGCTGGCCGCCGCCACCCTGCTGCTGCGCACCCGCTACCGGGTGGCCGGCGGGCGGCGGCTGAGCCCGTACCGGGTGGCGGCGGGCCAGGAGGCCCGGGTGCACCTGCGGCTGGACAACGTCTCCCGGGTGCCGACCGGCCTGCTGCTGCTGGAGGACCAGGTCCCGTACGTGCTGGGGCCGCGGCCGCGCTTCGTGCTGGACCGGGTGGAGCCGCGCGGCTTCCGCGAGGTCTCCTACCGGGTCCGCTCGGACCTGCGCGGGCGCTACCCGCTGGGGCCGCTGCAGCTGCGGGTGGCCGACCCGTTCGGGATGTGCGAGCTGAACCGTTCCTTCGCCGCCTCGGACGTGCTGACCGTGGTGCCCCAGGTGGTGACGCTGCCGACGGTGAAGCTGCCCGGGGAGTCCACCGGCCACGGCGAGTCCAACATCCACACCCTGGCGCTGGCCGGGGACGACGACGTGATCCCGCGCGAGTACCGGCACGGCGACGACCTGCGCCGGGTGCACTGGAAGTCCACCGCCCGCTACGGCGAACTGATGGTCCGTCGGGAGGAGCAGCCGCTGCGGGCCAAGGCCACCGTGCTGCTGGACACCCGGGAGGTGGCGCACCGCGGCTCCGGCCCGGCCTCCTCCTTCGAATGGGCCGTCAGCTGCGCCGCCTCGGTCGGCGTGCACCTGCTGGAGCGCGGCTACCGGACCCGGCTGCTGACCGACACCGGCCTGTCCGTGCCGGGCCCGGAGGCCGGGGCCATCGCCACCGTGGCGGAGGCGGCCGGCCTGCTGCTGGACTCCCTCGCCGTGGTCGAGCTCTCCGACGGCGGCACCCTGGCCCGGGCCGAGCAGGTGCTGCGCCAGGGCGGCGACGGCGTGCTGGTCGCGGTGCTCGGCTCACTGGACGAGGAGCAGGTGGCCCGGCTCGGCCGGCTGCGGCGGCGGGCGGCCGGGGCGGTCGCCTTCCTGCTGGACACCGGGACCTGGGCCGGCCTGCGCCACCTGGCGCCGGACACCCCGGACCAGGACGCGGCCGACCAGGTGACCCGCCTGCGCGAGGCCGGCTGGACGGTGCTCCCCGCCCGGGCCGGCGACTCGGTGGCCACCCTGTGGCGCCACGCCGAGCGCGCCGCCGCCGTCCCCTACCGCAACGGGGCTGGGTCATGACCACCTCCCGTCCGCACCCCCCGGCCGGAGGCGCTGCGCGCCCGGCCGTCCCTACCGACCGAAGCGGGGAGGCCACCGGATGACCACCCGGGCCAAGCTCACGCTCTACTCGGCGCTGGCCACCGTGCTGGTGACGCTCTGTCTGACCCCGCTGGTGCAGCCTGCCACCTGGGTCCTGCGGGCCGTCCTGGTGACCGCCGCGGCCGGCGGCGCCGGTGCCGGGCTGCGCCGGCTGGCGTTCTCCCGCGTGCTCCAGGTGCCGCTCCAACTGCTGGCCGTGGTCTACCTGCTGCTGCTGCTGTTCGTGCAGCGTGCGATGGACTACGTGGTGCTGCCGGGCCCGCACGCGCTGGACGCGGTCGGCACCCTGCTGGCGGAGGGTCAGAAGACCATCCAGGAGTACACCGCCCCGGCCCCGGCGACCGAGGGCGTGCAGCTGATCCTGGTCGGCGCGGTGGCGCTGATCGCGGTGCTGGTGGACGCCCTCGCGGTGACCTTCCGCCGGGCCGCACTGGCCGGGCTGCCGCTGCTCGCGCTGTACTCCGTCGGCACCGGCCTGAACGGCACCGACAACGCCTGGCTGTGGTTCCTGCTCTCCGCCGCGGGCTACCTGCTGCTGCTCTTCGCCGAGGGCCAGGACCGGCTCTCCCGCTGGGGCCGGGTCTTCCACGGCACCGCCCAGGACGGCAGCGGCACCATCTCGCACAGCGGCCACCGGGTCGGCCTGCTCGCGCTGGCCTGCGCCGTGGTGATCCCGCTGGTGGTCCCGCAGACCGGCCTCGGCCTGTTCGAGAACGGCAGCGGGAGCGGCCCCGGGCTCGGCAACGGCGGCCGCCAGGTCACCTCGCTGAACCCGGTGGTGGCCCTGACGGCCAATCTGACCCGCCAGGACAACACGGAGTTGTTCACCTTCTCCACCGACACCAACGCCACCGACCTCTACCTGCGGATCGGTGCGCTGGACAACTTCGACGGCGTCGCCTGGAAGTTCTCCGAGCAGCGCCTCCAGGGGATCCCCAACCCGCTGCCCGAGCCCGAGGGCCTCGGCCTGGACGTCGCGGCCGAGCGCTTCACCACCAACGTCACCGTCTCCAAGAACCTCTCCACCGAGTGGCTGCCGCTGGCCTACCCGGCCGACTCGGTCAGCGTGAAGGGCGACTGGAAGTACGAGCCCACCACCCGGTCGGTGGTCGGCGACGGCGGGCAGAAGACCGACGGCATCGCGTACAAGGCGGTCAGCCGGGACGTCCGCCCGACCCCGGCGCAGCTGCGTTCGGCCGGACCGGTGGCGGCCGAGTTCGGCCGCCGCTACACCAGCCTGCCGGACACCCTCCCGGCGGTGGTCGGCGAGACCGCCCGCAAGGTGGTGGCCGGCAAGAACAACCCCTACGACCAGGCGGTGGCCCTGCAGAGCTGGTTCACCGGCCCCGAGTTCCGCTACAACCTCCAGGTCAACGCGGGCACCGGGAACGAGGCCATCGCGCGCTTCCTGCGCGAGAAGACCGGCTTCTGCGTGCACTACGCGGCCACCATGGCCGCGATGGCCCGCTCGCTGAACATCCCCGCCCGGGTCGCCATCGGCTTCGCGCCCGGCACCGACCTCGGCCAGGGCCGGTTCGTGGTGCGCAGCCAGGACTACCACGCCTGGCCGGAGCTCTACTTCCCCGGCTCGGGCTGGCTGCGCTTCGAGCCGACCCCGAGCCGCGGCAGCGCCCCCGAGTACACCTCGGAGAAGGCGGCCCCGGCGCCCAGCACCCAGCCGACCGAGGCGACCACCGCCCCGAGCACCGCCCCCTCGGCGGTGCCCAGCTCCAGCAGCAGCTGCAGCGCACAGCAGCAGCGCCAGGACGGCTGCGCCGACGAGCGGACGGCGACCCCCGTCAACGTCGACGAGCGGCCCTGGTGGCTGGAGTGGCCGGTGCTGGTCTCGGTGCCCGTCGGGCTGCTGGTGCTGGCCCTGCTGGCCACCCCGATGCTCTGGCGGATCCGCCAGCGGCGCCGGCGGCTCGGCACCGGCCGGCGTGCACCGGGTGGCGACGGCGGCGGCGAGTTGACGGAGCACCAGGTGCTGGCCGCCTGGGAGGAGCTGATCGACACCGCCTGGGACCTCGGCATCCCGCCGGACGACTCGCGCACCCCGCGCACCACCGTCCGCCGGATCGCCGAGGTGGGGCAGCTGGACGAACAGGCGACGGCCGCCGCCGGACGGGTGGCGCTGGCCACCGAACGGGTGCTCTACGCCCGCAGCGCCGACACCGAGCTGCCGCTCGGCCCGGACGTGCGGACCGCCGCCGACGGCCTGCGGGCCTCGGCCGGCCGCCGCGGCCGGACCAGGGCCGTGCTGCTGCCGCCCTCCTCGGCGCGGCTGCGCCGGCGGATCGGCGACCGGACGGCGGCCGCCGGCGACGCGGTCCGCTCCGTCCTGGACCGGCTGACCGGGGCGGTGCGCCGACTGCCCGGCCTGCGCGGGCGGGGCGAGCGGGACTGACGGCGGGAGGGGGAGGAGGCCACAGGCCTCCTCCCCCTCGCACTCTCTCCACGTCCGGACACGACGAGGGCGGGCAGTCGGATCGACTGCCCGCCCTCGCGCGAACCCAGGTCTTCGGTCTTCGGTGCCGGTCACATACCGTCGTGCTCGTCCCGACGGCGTTGCCAGCGCTGCTCCATCCGGTCCATCACACCGGCCTTCCGGCGAGGGGGCGGGGAGGCCTTGGCTCCCGCTCCCGGCCCGGCCGGACCGCGCTTCCAGCCCTTCACGGCGAAGACCGCGCAGCCCAGCATCACCACGAAACCGACCACGCCCACCACGATCACGTTGGCGACCAGGCCCCCCATCAGGAGGGCGATGCCCACCACGAACCCCGCGGCGGCCAGGTAGACCCGCCGACGGGTGTAGGTGCGCAGCCCGGTTCCCTCAAGCGCTGACGCGAATTTGGGATCTTCGGCGTACAGCGCTCGCTCCATCTGCTCGAGCAGTCGCTGCTCGTGCTCCGAGAGCGGCACGGAGTCCTCCTACTCGTCGGTCGCGGGGCGACCGGTCCGCCACCCCTGGCTCGGGTCGTTGTGTGGACCATATGCCCCACGGGCCGGGCCGTCATGCTTTCCGGCTTTACCCAGATCATACGGTCCGAGCGCCCGGTTCGGGACGGTCGGGAACACGTGGCTCGGGCCACGTCACGTTCCCCGTCCTCAGCCACCCAACGCCCTGAAGTACCGACAAGTGCCCCGGACGGCGGAATCATCCCGACAAGGTCGTGCGGAATCGGGTTTCGGGGCGGGGAACGGCGGGCGAAAGCCGGGTCAGGCGAGGGTGGCCAGCAGGTGGAGCTGGGTCGCCACGGCGTGGAACGCGGGCTGCTCGGCGGCGGCCTGCTCCAGCTTCAGCAGGGCGTCCACCGCACCCGGCTCGGTGTCCACCAGGACGCCCGGCACCAGGTCCGCGAAGACCCGGACACCGTGCACCGAGGCGACCCGCAGGCCGGCGGCGGCAGCCAGCTCGTTCAGCTCCTCGCCGGTGAAGCGGCGGGGCATCGGGTCCTGGGTGCCCCAGCGGCCGTCCGGGGCATCGAGCACCGCACGGGCGTCGTCGAAGTGGCCGGCCAGGGCGCGGGCCAGCACGGCGCCGTTCCGGTTCGCGGCCAGCAGGCTGACCAGACCGCCCTCGGCCAGGGTGGCGGTGAGGTTCTTCAGGGCCTCGGCCGGATCGTCCACGACCTCCAGCACGCCGTGGCAGAGCACCGCGTCCACCGAACCGGGGGTGACCACCTCGGGCAGGGTCTGGGTGTCGCCCTGGACGGCCCGGACCAGCTCGGTCACCCCGGCCTCGGCGGCCCGGCGCTCCAGCGCGAACAGCGCGTCCGGGCTCGGGTCCACCACCGTCACCCGGTGGCCCAGCTTGGCCACGGGCACGGCGAAGTTGCCCGTGCCGCCGCCGGTGTCGAGCACCTCCAGCACGGGCTTGCCCAGCTCGGCCGCCCGGGTCTCCAGGGCGGCTCGCACCACCTCCCACACCACGGCGGTACGCAGGGCACTGCGAGGACGGGTCGGGTACAAGGCGGAGGCTCCTCGGCTAGGGCGAAGCGGGACGCTGGACGCCACCACCTTAGACGCCCCAGGCACCACACCCACCGCACCAGGCCTGACGGCCCCTCACCCAACCCCCGCGGCGCCCTTCACCCCACCGCGGACCGGCCTCCCCTTCTCAGTCGGTCTCCCCCACCCTGGCCCCCAGCGGGAGCGGCTGGTCCGGGTGGAGGTTCAGCAGCCGTTGGACCAGGCGGAGGTAGAGGGCCGTGTTCCTGATCAGGTCGTCCGCGTCGCGGGCCGAGGCCGCGTTCGGGATCCCCGCCTCGGCGGCCGCCCGGCGGCGGGCCCCGGCGGCGAAGTACGCGGCCCACTCGACCAGCTCGGGGGCCACCTCGGGCAGTACGTCCCAGGCGCTGCGGATCGCCTGCCGCCGCCTGGTCCGCTTCTCCGGGCGCCCCCGGACGGCGAGGACGGCCGCGGTGGTGCGCAGCGCGGCGAGGTGGGCGGTGGAGTAACGCTGCAACGGGTCCTCGTACTGACGGGCCTGGAGCAGGGTCAGCTCGGCGTGCCGAAGCAGGTCGAGCGCGGCCGGCGGGGCGGCCGCGCGACGCGGCACCGGGTGGATGTCGGCACCCCTCAGGCGGCCGGCCGGGACGGACGGCGGGCCTGCGGGTGCGGGCAGCAGTGGGGCGGTCTCGGGCTGACTGATGGTCATACTCTCCCCCGGTCCACGGCGGGTGTCCGGGCCGGACGGCCCGTACGTCTCCATGGTGGACGGCGGCACTGACAATCTGGTAGTGGGCACTGACGCACGGACACCCCGCACCCTTCGGTGCGAGGTGTCCCGGCGCTTTCCCCCCGGGCCCGGCGTTCCCCCGTACCGCGCTCCGCCGCCCCGTGTCGGCGGTGCGCGGCCGCACCCGGCCAGATGTCGCGGCCCGAGTGGTTGCCCACCGGTCCCCCACAGTCCGTGGACGTCGGGCCGCTACCCGGAGGGGACCTGACGGTCCGTCGCTCCGGGTTGCCCCCACTCTGCCGTTCCCGCAGGTCGGAGGGGTATCCGTCGAGGTACTCAACTGTGCGGCTGAGTATCCGTACTCAGCTTCACCTCGCCGGGAACCGGCACCGGTACGGTGGCGTCCTGTCAGCGCCTGGAGTGGTCACGAGGGGGAGTGGATGAACGTCATCCCGTTGGTATTCACCAGCGGTTGGGCCAGCGGCGTCAACGCCTACGCGGTGGTGTTGCTGCTCGGCCTGCTGGGCCGGTTCGGCGGGGCCGATTCGGTGCCGCCCGCACTGGAGCGCACGGACGTGCTGGTCGCGGCCGCCGTGCTGTTCCTCTGCGAGGCGGTCGCGGACAAGATCCCGTACGTGGACTCGCTCTGGGACGCGGTGCACACCGTGATCCGGCCGATCGCGGGCGCCACCATCGGCGCCCTGCTGGCCAGTCAGGACCCGGGCTCGCTGGGCGAGGTGGCGGCCGGGGCGGTGGGCGGCACCACGGCGCTGGTCAGCCACGGCATCAAGGCCTCGCTGCGGATGGCGATCAACACCTCGCCGGAGCCCGCCAGCAACATCGTCGCCAGCATCCTGGAGGACCTCTCGGTGGCCGGCCTGGTCACCCTGGCGATCTTCCACCCCTGGCTGGCCGCCTCGGCCGCCGCCGTCCTGCTGCTGGTCGGCGCGCTGCTGGTCTGGTTCGCGGTCTCCCGGATCCGCCGCTTCCTGGCCCGTCGCCGGGAGAAGAAGGCCGACCGCGCCGCCGGCCGGACCCCGGTGGGGCAGAGCGGCGGCGCGAGTCGGATGCCGTACTGACGGACCCTCAGGACGCGGGCGGCAGCTCCAGTCGGGCCAGCCGCTCGCGGTCCGCGAGGATGGCGATCTCGGTGATCCGGCCGTCCCGGACGGTGAAGGCCATCAGCGAGTAGGGCTGACCGCCCGGCTCGACCAGGCTGCCGACCTGCCCGTTAACCAGCACCAGCCGGCCGAACGGGGCCAGCCCGGCGAACCGCGCCGCCTGCGCGGCGACCAGCCGGGCGCCGCGCAGCAGCTGGGAGACGCCCGGGCCGGCGTCCACCCGCAGCAGCACCTCGGGGTCGAGCACCTCCAGCAGGGCGTCGAAGTCGCCGTCCCTGGCGGCGTTGCGGAAGGCCTCCACCACCACCCTCTGCAGCCCCCGGTCCGGCTCCTCCGGCGGGGTCGCGCCCTGCACCCGGCGGCGCGCCCGGCTGGCCAGCTGACGGGCGGCGGCGGGCTCGCGGTCCACGATCTGCGCGACGGTGTCGAACGGCACCTGGAACATGTCGTGCAGCACGAAGGCCACCCGCTCGGCCGGCGGCAGGGTGTCCAGCACCACCAGCATCGCCAGCCCGACCGAGTCGGCGAGCAGCGCCTGCCCCTCCGGGTCCGCCTGCTCCAGGCCGGTGACCACCGGGTCCGGCAGCTGGAAGTCGGTCGCGTCCTCCGGCCGGGCCTTGCGCGAGCGCAGCTGGTCCAGGCAGACCCGGCCGACCACCGTGGTCAGCCAGGCCGCGAGGTTGCGCACCTCGGCCACGTCCGCGCGGCTCAGCCGCAGCCAGGCCTCCTGCACCGCGTCCTCCGCCTCGGCCAGCGACCCGAGCATCCGGTACGCCACCGCCCGGAGCGCGGGCCGCTCGGCCTCGAACCGCTCCGCCAGCACGATCTCCTCGTTCACCCGGCCCACCCTACGGCCGCCTGACACCGCGTCAGCTCCGCCCCCTCCCCCTCGCCGCCCCGCGCAGCGGTCCCCTCCCCCGGCGCACCGCCCGCACCCGCCCCGACCAGCACTTCGGGCCGCCCGACTCCGCCGTGGCGCCAGCCCCTAGGATCGTCCGCATGGCACGGATCGTGATCGTCGGCGCGGGGATGAGCGGACTGGCCGCGGCGGCGCGGCTCGGCACGCTGGGGCATCGGGTGACGGTCTGCGAGGCCGGGCCGACGTACGGCGGGGAGCTCGGCCGGTACGAGCGCGAGGGCTTCGCCTTCGACACCGGGCCGACCCTGCTCGCGCTGCCCGCCGTCTACCGCGACCTCGCGCTGAAGAGCGGCCGGGAGCCGCTGGAGGAGCTGGTGCGGCTGGCCCCGGTCGACCCGGAGAGCCGGCACCTGTTCCCCGACGGCACCGAGCTGGTGCTCTCCAACGCCTCCCGCGGCCGGGTGGCGGAGGCCCTCGACGCCGCCTTCGGCCCCGGCACCGGCGCCCGCTGGGGCGAGGTCACCAACCGGGCCCGCGGAGTCTGGGAGGCCACCCGCCGCCCGCTGCTCGAGGAGCCGCTCCCCGCCGACCCCACCCCGCTGCACACCGACCCCTACCCCGCCCCGCCCCGCCGCGGCCTGGCCCGGCTGCGCCGCGAACGCCCGTACACCCTGGCCGCCGTCGCCGCCGAGGAGCTCGGCGGCGGGGCCGGGCCGACGGCGCTGCTGTACGAGTACGCGCTCCGCCACGGCCTGGACCCGCGCACCGCACCCGCCGGGGCGGCGGTGCTGGCGTACATGGAGCAGTCGTTCGGCGTCTGGTCGGTCGGCGGCGGGATGCGGGAGCTGGCCACGGCGGTGTACCGGCGGTGCGGGCAGCGCAAGGTGGAGTTCCACTTCGACACCGAGGTCGACGAGGTGCTGCACGAGGACGGCCGGGTGACCGGGGTGGCCGCCGGGGAGCGGCGCTTCGAGGCCGACGTGGTGCTCACCTCGGCCGACCGCACCGGCGCCCGCACGGGCGGGGCAAAGCTGAGCGTGCTGCTGTCCCTGCGCGGTGAGCGTCCGTCAGGCACGGTGGTGCGCACCGTGGTGCACGCCCGCGACACCGCCGCCGAGCTGGTCGCGCTGTTCGACCGGGGCGAGTACCCGCGCTTCCCCACCGTCCAGGTGCACCGCCCGGGTGACGGTGCCCCGGCGGGCCACGAGGCCGTCACCCTCACCGTCACCGTGCCGCCCGGCGGGACCGCCCCCGAGGACTACGCCGACCATCTGCTGGAGCACCTCGCGGCGGCCGGCCAGGACTTCCGCGAGGGGCTGGTCCGCCTGCACGTCCCCGCGCCGTCGGCGGCGCAGCCGCTGCCCTCGCTGGCCGGGATGGGCGGGGCCTTCCTCAGCCCGCCGAACGCGACCGGGTACTCCAACCTCCACCGGATCGGCTCCGCCTCCCACCCCGGCGGCGGACTGGCCCGCACCGGGATGTCGGCCTCGATCGTGGCCGGGCTGGTCGGCCCGGCCTGACGGACCGTCAAGGCCCGCCGCACCCCACGGAGTGCGACGGGCCACCTGACGGCGCACCGACCGGCCTACCCGACCAGGTTCGCGGCCCGGACCTCGTACACGGCACCGGCCTCCTGGTCCGCTCCCATCGCCTCGGCGAGGCGGCGGAACACGGCCCCCTCCTCCGGGCGGCCCTGCCGGCGCAGGGTGCGGCCGAGCGCCTCGTAGGCCCAGCCGTTGGCCGGGTCCAGCTCGACCAGGCGGCGGAACACGGCCTCGGCGCGGCCCAGTTGGGCGCTGTGGAAGTAGGACCGGCCGAGCAGCTCGACGGCCGCCCGGTTGGCCGGGTCCTGCTCGACGATCGGGGCGAGGATCTCGGCCGCGCCGCTGTAGTCCTTCGAGTCGAAGAACAGGTTGGCGCGCTCGTACTCCTGGTAGCTCACTGCGGGGGCTCCTTCCTCGTTCAGGCCCTCGTTCTGCCCCCTCCAACCAGCGCCGCCGTCCGGGTGTTCCCGGCTTGTGGGCGGGGCCCGGTGGGGCAGGATTGAGCGGGTCCGGAACCCCACTCGTTCACAGGAGAGACCCATGAGCGGCAAGGAGAACGCCGAGATCCTCGGCTCCATCGGCTCGATGGTGGAGGCCGAGAAGCAGCTCCGCGCGCGGATCGCGTCCGGCGGCGCGGACCAGGAGGCGGCCCGGGCCGAGCTGGCCGCCCTGGAGGTCAAGCTGGACCAGTGCTGGGACCTGCTGCGGCAGCGCCGGGCCCGGTCCGAGTTCGGCGAGGACCCGGGCGGAGCGAAGCTGCGGCCGGCCTCCGAGGTGGAGGGCTACCAGTCCTGACCGGCTGACGGCACGTCAGGACGACTACTGCTGCTGGTAGTTCCAGTGCTGCTGCTGGCCCTGGGCGTCGGGGCCGGGCTGCTGCGGGATCACCGGCTGCTGCTGCCAGTCCTGCTGCTGCCACCCCTGCTCGTAGGAGCCGGGCTGGGCGTACGGGTCCTGGTACTGCTGCTGGTACTGCTGCTCGTAGCCCGGCACCGGCTGCTGCTGTTGCTGCTGGTAGCCGAACTCGTCCACCGGCCCGGCGTAGTACTGCGGCTGCGGCTGGTAGTACGCGCCGGCGTAGACGCTGTCCTCGGTGAGCGGCTCCGGCTGGTACACGACCTGCTCGTAGGTGGTGGCGTCGAACGCGGCGGTGTCGTAGGCGGCGGGCTCGAAGGCCACCTGCTCGAACTCGTACGGCGCCGCGGCGGGCGCCCCCACC
Organism: Kitasatospora sp. NPDC088742; assembly: GCF_055584905.1. Lineage (NCBI taxonomy): Bacteria > Bacillati > Actinomycetota > Actinomycetes > Kitasatosporales > Streptomycetaceae > Kitasatospora > Kitasatospora sp. NPDC088742. Next base: position 51,513 of record NZ_JBVJLD010000017.1, read on the forward strand.
GAGGGCTCCTCGATCGGGCCGACCTCGCCGACCTGCACCACGGCGGCGGCCTCGGTGGCCGCGTCCTCGCCGCCGGTTGCCGCGCTCAGCAGCGGCACCTTGGCCAGCGCGCCGGGCAGTTCGCCGTCGGCCTTCCGCAGCGACCAGCCCGAGGTGTAGCCGCGCTTCACCGACAGGGTCACCATCACCTGGCCGGCCGCGAAGCCGGCCGCACCGGCGCCGATCACCGGCACGGAGGAGAGGAACATCCCGACGGCGACCAGCAGGAAGCCGCCCAGGGCGACGGCGCGCCAGTGCAGCGGGGAACGGCTCTGCAGCAGCAGCTCGGCGACCAGCCAGAGCGCGACCGCCGCGAGCGCGGCGTACAGCACGAGGTACCCGACGCCCATACCGCGTTCCTCCAAGTCACCGGCCCAGCCACCGCCCCCGCGTCCCGGCGACTGTACAGGCTAGCCACACCCGGGGACGACCCTCCGGACCGCCTACCGGCGCAACGCCGCTGGACCGACACCTTCCCGCCCCGACGGACCCCGCGGCCACCCCTCAACGCCGGTGCAGGCCCAGGTTCTGGTAGATCTCGAGCGTCGACGTCGAGTGGTTCAGCGTGATGAAATGCAGCCCCGGCGCCCCCTCCGCGAGGAGCCGCTCCGCCATCGACGTGGCGTGCTCCAGGCCGACCGACCGCACCGCGTCCGGGTCGTCGGCGACGGCCAGGAAGCGGTCCTTGAGGCCGGGCGGGAAGTCCGACCCGGAGAGCTGGGGGAAGCGGGTGAGCTGGCGGATGTTGGTGACCGGCATGATCTCCGGGATGATCGGCGTGGAGCAGCCCGCCGCCTCGACCCGGTCGCGCAGCCGCAGGTAGTCCTCCACCTCGAAGAACATCTGGGTGATCGCGTAGTCGGCCCCCGCGCGGCACTTGGCCACGAAGTGACGGATGTCGTCGTCCCAGTTCTCGGAGCGCGGGTGCATGTTGGGGAAGGCGGCCACGCCGACGCAGAAGTCCCCGATGCCCTTGATCAGCTCGACCAGCTGGTACGCGTACTCGACGCCCTTCGGGTGACGGACCCACTCGCCCTCGGGGTCGCCGGGCGGGTCGCCCCGGACCGCGAGCACGTTGCGGACGCCCTGGTCGGCGTAGTGGCCGATGATGTTGCGCAGCTCGGCGATCGAGTGGTCCACCGCGGTCAGGTGGGCGACGGGCGTCAGGGTGGTCTCGGTGGCGATCCGGCCGACCAGGTTGACGGTCCGTTCGCGGGATGAGCCTCCGGCGCCGTACGTCATGCAGACGAAGTTGGGGTCGAGGGCCTCGACCCGGCGGATCGCGTCCCACAGCTTGGACTCGCCGAGCTCGGTGCGGGGCGGCATGAACTCGAAGGAGAAGGACCGGTGGCCGGCCGCCAAGAGGTCGCGGACGGTCTCTGCCCGGTCGGTGCGGGTGGACGGGATTCCGAGAGCCATGCTGGCAGATTAGCCCTCCGCGCGAACGGCCCCGCAAACGTCGTCCACCTGCTGAGACGCCATTGATCCGCCCGATGGACGGGCCGTTCAGCCGTTCGACGGAGGTCCCGCCGGACGTTCGAGCGGGCTCTCGTCCAGCCGTTCGACGGTCGGCCCGGGCGGCCGCCGACGGCCGCCCGGTTAGGCTGATCGTCAACCGAGTGATCCGGAGTCCCATCGTGCCCACGCCCACCGCCCGGCCGGTCAGCCCCCTGGCGACCGAGTCCGTCCGCGAGCGAGTCAACGCGGCGCTCGCGGTCTTCATGACCGAGCAGGCCGAGCTGCTCGGCACCGTCTCGGCCCAGCTCGGGCCGGTGGCCGACGCACTGCGGGAGTTCCTGCTCGACGGTGGCAAGCGGCTGCGCCCGGCGTTCTGCTACTGGGGCTGGCGCGGGGCCGGCGGCTCCGCCGAGGGCGAGGGGATCGCCCGGGCGGCGGCCGCGCTGGAGCTGCTCCAGGCCAGCGCCCTGGTGCACGACGACCTGATGGACCGCAGCGACACCCGGCGCGGCCTGCCCTCGATCCACCGGCGCTTCGAGGCGCTGCACCGCGACAGCGGCTGGCGCGGCGACCGGGAGCAGTACGGGGCCTCGGCGGCGGTGCTGCTCGGGGACCTGCTGCTGATCTGGTGCGACGAGCTCTTCCTGCGCTCCGGCCTGCCCGCCGAGCGGGTGCTGGCGGCCAAGCCCGCCTTCGACCTGATGCGCACCGAGGTGATGGTCGGTCAGTACCTGGACGTGCTGGAGCCGGTCGCCGGGGACTCCGCCGACGGGCAGGCGCTGGAGCGGGCGCAGACCGTCCTGCACTACAAGTCGGCGAAGTACACCATCGAGCGGCCGCTCCAGGTCGGCGCGCTGCTGGCCGGGGCGGGGCCCGAACTGGTCTCCGCCTACTCGGACTTCGGCCTGCCGCTGGGCGAGGCCTTCCAGCTCCGGGACGACCTGCTCGGGGTCTTCGGCGATCCGGTGGTCACCGGGAAGCCGGCCGGGGACGACCTGCGCGAGGGCAAGCGGACCCTGCTGATCGCGCACGCGATGCGCGGCCTCTCCCCCGCCGACGCCCGTCACCTGGACGAGCGGCTCGGCGCCCCGGACCTGACGGCCGAGGAGGTCCCGGTCCTGCGCCGCCTGGTGGAGCGCAGCGGCGCGGCCGAGCTGGTGGAGCACCGGATCGACGAGCTGATGGCCCAGTCGCTGGCCGCCCTGGACGCGGCCCCGCTGTCGGCCGGCCCGGCCCGCGCGGTGCTGCTCGCGCTGGCCGAGGCGGCCACCGTCCGCAAGTACTGACGGCCCGTCACCCGGCCCCTCACGCCAGCCCGCGCCAGAGCTGCCCCGCCTCGGGCAGCGGCACCACCCGGTCGGGGTCCGCCCGGTCGGCGGTCACCGGCAGGGTGCGGAACTCGGCCTTCACCCCGCGCAGGCTGCGGGCCAGCCCGCCCAGCGCCGTGACCGAGGCCAGCCCGCTGTCGGTGGTGAGCGCGCCGGTCGCGGTGGAGGCCAGCCCGTAGAGCCGGGCCGGGTCGCCGAGCAGCGCCGACCTGGCCAACCTGGCGCTCCAGCTGGACCGGGCCGGCGGCTCCCGGGGCTGGCACACCTCGGCCGGCTACCGGGACGGCCCGCTGGTGCCGCCCGCGCCGCCGGAGACGGTCACCGGCCCGGCGAGCTGACGCCGGCTCAGCTCTGCGGTCAGCTCTGCGGTCAGCGCTGCGGGAAGCTGTACGTGTAGCCCTGCTGCTCGAACCAGGGCAGCAGGCGCTCCAGTGCCTGGTAGGTCTGCGAGCGGTCGCCGCCGCCGTCGTGGACGAGCACGGTGGGGCCGGTGCCCTTGGCCAGGCCGTTCTGGACGGCGGTGACGATGGCGTCCACGCCGGGGCGCTTCCAGTCGTCCGGGTCGACGTTCCAGCCGAGCGGCCGCATGCCGTGCTCGGCGGCGAGCCTGCGGCTGTCGGGGGTGAAGGCCCCGCCGGGGGCGCGGTAGTACTCCACCTTCGCGCCGGCGCCGGCGGCCTGCTCGATCATCCGCTGGGCGTCCAGGATCTCGCTCTCCTGGTAGGCGACCGGCTTCTTGTCCATGGCGGTGTCGTGGTGCACCGAGTGGTCGCAGAGCCGGTGGCCGGCCGCTACCACCTGCTTGACCAGGTCGGGGTGGGCCTGGGCGTTGGGGCCGACCATGCAGAACACCGCCTTGGCGTGGTGCTGCTCCAGCAGGCCGAGGACCTTCGGGGTCCAGACCGGGTCGGGGCCGTCGTCCACGGTGAGGTTGACGGTCTTCCCCTGGTCCTCGGAGGCGTGCACGATCGACTGGTCCACCGTCACCACCGGGCTCGGGCTCGCGCTCGGCGCGGCCGCCGGCCCGCCCTTGCTGCCGAGCGCCTGGTCGGCGACCACCCCGGTGACCACCACCAGCGCGGCGGCGACCGCCGTCGCCGCCGCGATCCGTATGCCACGCCCGCGAGTACCCGTCATCGTCACGCTCCCCTTGCCACCGCTCGGTCGTCTACGGTGACAAATACGCCCAAAGAGCACCTTTGGTTCCAAAGTTCTCGAACTGCCGCACGCGTCACACCCGTTCACCAAAGCGACCGGCCGCCCGCAGCGGACTGCGGACGGCCGGTCGGGGGTGTCGCGGGTGCTACTGCCGTACCCGGCGGGCCAGTTCGGCCGCGGCGGCGCCCGGGTCCTCGGCCGCGGTGATGGCGCGCACCACCACGATCCGGGTCGCGCCGGCCTCCAGCACCTGGTCCAGGTTGGACAGGTCGATCCCGCCGATGGCGAACCACGGACGGTCCGTCACGGCCTTGGCCGCGTACGAGACCAGGCCGAGGCCCGGCGCGTACCGGCCGGGCTTGGTCGGGGTCGGCCAGACCGGACCGGTGCAGAAGTAGTCCACGCCGGGCTCGGCGACCGCCGCGTCCACCTCGGACTCGGCATGGCAGGAGCGGCCGAAGAGGACGTCCTCGCCGAGGATCGCCCGGGCAGCCGGGACGGGCAGGTCGTCCTGCCCGAGGTGCAGCACGTCCGGGCGGGCCGCGTGCGCGACGTCGGCCCGGTCGTTCACCGCGAACAGCTTGCCGTGCCGGCGGGCGGCGTCGGCGAAGACCTCCAGGTACTCCAGCTCCTGCTTCGCCTCCAGCCCCTTGTCCCGCAGCTGCACGATGTCCACGCCGTTGGCCAGCACCGCGTCGAGGAACTCCGGGAGGTCGCCCTGCTCGCGCCGGGCGTCCGTGCACAGGTAGAGCCGGGCCCCGTCCAGCCGCTGACGGCGGTCCATCAGATCAGCTCCGCCTGGGCACGGCGCTTGACCTCGGTGCCGCGGTTCTCCACCAGGGCCTCGATCGGGCTGCCCGGCAGCGAGGGCTGCTCGGTGAACAGCCACTCGAGGATCTCCTCGTCGGTGAACTTGGCGTCCCGCAGCAGCGTCAGCGTGCCGGACAGGTGCTTCACCAGGCCGTCGTCCACGATGAACGCGGCGGGCACCTGGAGCGACTTGTTCGGGCCGCGGCGGACCGCGATCAGCTGGCCGGACTTCACCATGTCGCGGACCTCGGTGACCCGCACGCCCCACCGCTCGCTGATGTCGGGCAGGTAGGTCCACTCGCGGACCAGGGCTTCGATCTTGGACTCGTTCTCGCTCACGGCACCAAGACTGCCACCTCGGGCCCCCACGCCCTAACCCAGTGCGGCCTTCAGCTGCACCGCCGGGTCGGCGGCGAGCGCCGGGTCGAGCACCGCGCCGCGCTCGATCAGCTTCTTCGCCTGCCCGGTGTCACGCGGCCGGTCCACCGCGAGCAGCCCGGTCAGCCGGCCCTCCCCGTCCAGCCACAGCACCGTCCAGCCCCCCTCCTCCGGTGAGCCGCGCCACACCGGTGCGTCACCCCCGCCGTGCCGCCCGGCGTACTGCACCATCCGGCCGAACTGCTCCGACCAGAAGTACAGCACCGGGTCGTACGGAGCGTCCGCCCCCAGCAGCGCGGCGGCCACCGCCCGGCCGGACTGCAGGGCGTGGTCCCAGTGCTGGGTGTTCAACCGGGCCCCGAGCCGGGCCGAGGGGTACGAGACGCAGTCCCCCACCGCCCAGACCCCGGGCAGCGAGGTGCGCAGCCGGTCGTCCGTCAACACCGCCCCGGCGTGGTCGAGTTCGACCCCGGTACCGGCCAGCCATCCGGTGGCCGGGCGGGCACCGATGCCCACCACCACCTCGTCGGCGGGCAGTTCGGTACCGTCCGCGAGCAGCACCGCCCCCGGCTCGACCGCCGCGACCCCGACCCCGCAGCGCAGCTCGACCCCGGCCTCGTCGTACCAACGGGCCATCAGCTCGCCGACCTCGGCGGGCAGCGCCCCCGCGACGGGGGTGGCGGCGGCCTCCACCACAGTCACCTCACAGCCCAGCTCGCGCGCCACCGTCGCCGTCTCGGCACCGATCCAGCCGGCCCCGACCAGCACCAGGCGCAGGCCCGGCCGGAGGCGGTCACGCAGCGCGTGGGCGTCCTCGACGGTACGGAGGGTACGGGCCCCGGGAAGGGTGACGGGCTTGGCGCCGGTGGCCACCACCAGGGCCTCGTAACCGAGGTCACCCCGGTCGGTGTGGAGCGTGCCCGGGGTGAGACCGGTGGCCCGGCGGCCGGGCAGCAGCTCCACCCCGGACCAGTCGACGTCGAGGGTGGTGGATTCGGTACGGCCGAGCAGCACGTCCTTGGAGAGCGGCGGACGGTCGTACGGCGCATGCAGCTCAGCCCCGAGCAGCGTCACCGGCCCGTCCCACCCCCCGGCCCGCAACGCGAGCGCACACTGCGCCCCCGCCACACCACTCCCGACCACGACCGCCCGCCCACTACCCGTCAGCTCCACCCGGCCACCCTACCCACGGGGGAACCCAGCGGAAGTGGCTACGCCTCCGGGGGCGCGGGGAACGGCGGATCAGGATGGCTGGCGTGAGTGGCTACGCCGCTGGGGGCGCGGGGAACTGCGCGAGTACGGAAGGCGGACCAGCGTGAGATCGGGGCAGGTGAGCCAGTTGCACGTCTTGCCGTTCCCCTGCGGGGCGCTACCTCGGCGTCGCCTGGTGCGGCACCGTCACCACGATCTTGCCCACGTGGCTGTTGGACTCCATGTAGCGGTGGGCCTCCGCGATGTCGTCCAGGTCGAAGGTGCGGTCCACCACCGGAGCGAGCGAGCCGCTGCGGAGGCCGGCCGTGACGAAGGCGACGCCGCGCCGCAGCCGCTCGGGGTCGGAGGTGACCTCGAAGAGCGTGTAGGTCCGGGTGCTGAGCGCCGGGTACTCACCGGCGTTGGGCAGCGGGGTCGGCCGCGGGTCGAGCTGCCCGTAGACCACCAGCTGCCCGCCGGGGGCGACGGCTCGGGCGACGGTGTTCACCCCGGGCCCGGCGACGGGGTCGAAGGCCAGCCGGACGCCCCGGCCGCCGGTGATCTCCGCGACCCGGGCCGGGAGGTCCTCCTGGCCGGTGACGATCACGTGCTCGGCGCCGGCCTCCAGCAGGGCCTTGCGCTTGGCCTCGCCCCGGGTGGTGGCGATCGGCACCGCGCCCAGGTGACGGACCGTCTGGATCGCGGCCAGGCCGACGCTGCTCGAAGCGGCGGTGACCAGCACGTGGTCCCCGGGGAGCACGGGGGTGTTCTCGGCGAGCGCGCCGTACGCCGTCAGGTACGCCATCCAGACCGCCGCGCCGGCCACCGGGTCGAGCCCGGCCGGGGCGGGCACCAGGGCGTGCGCCGGGACGATCACGTGGTCGCCGTAGGTGCCGTACACGTTCTGTGGGAAGGCCGGGACGACGCCGACCCGGTCGCCCGGGGCGAAGCCGGTGACGTCCGGGCCGAGCTCCTCGACCGCACCGGCCGCCTCGGCCCCGAGGCCGGACGGGAAGGACGGCTGCATGAAGTACCCGCCCGAACGGAACATCACCTCGGCCCGGTTGAGGCCGATCGCGTCCACCCGGATCCGGACCTCGCCGGGGCCGGGGGCGCGGACGTCCACCTCACGCACCGTCAGGACCTCGGGGCCGCCGATCTCGTCGAACTGGACGTGCCGTGCCATGGGTTGGCCTCTCGTTTCCGCCGGATCTGCCTCTGCGACGACCGAACCATGAATTTCGACGCTCGTCAAACTTCGACGATGGTCGAAGTTACGCGGCTCCGGCCGTACGATGAGACCTACCCGCCCACCCGAGGAGTCACCGTGGTCCGCACCCTGGAGCACCCCGATCCGGCCGACCTGACGCTGCAACAGGTCCTCGAAGCCCTGGTCGACCCGGTCAGGCGGCGGATCGTCATCCAACTGTCCGAATCCGCCGAGGGCATGAGCTGCGGCACCTTCGACGCCACCGTCTCCCGCTCCACCCTCACCCACCACTTCAACGTCCTGCGCGAAGCCGGCCTCATCCGCCAGACCTACGCGGGCACCACCAAGCTCAACGTCCTGCGCACCGAAGACCTCGACTCCCGCTTCCCCGGCCTCCTCCCGGCCCTCCTCGCCGCCGACGCCTGAGGCGGGACGCCTGCGGCGGGCTCGACGGGCGGCGCGGGGCGTGACACCACCCCCGCGAGCGCGCCGCAGGCGTCCGCCCGGCCCTGCTCCCCACCGACGGCCACCCGCCCGCCGCAGGCGCTCTCACTCCGTGAACTCGCTCTTCGGCCGGTGCCCCGGCCGGGGATATGGTGGGGCGGTATCCACGGGAGCCCGGTGCACCGGGCTGAGAGGCGGGCTGAAGCGGCCTGCGACCGTCCGAACCTGATCCGGGTCATTCCGGCGAAGGGAGTGCAGGGCTTTGACACGCACCGAGGCACGCACCGAGACCGACGTCCTGGTGATCGGCGGCGGCATCATCGGCCTCGCGGTCGCCTGGCGGACCGCCCAGCGCGGCCTGGCCGTCACCGTGGTGGACCCCGAGCCGGGCCGGGGCGCCGCCCAGGTCGCGGCGGGCATGCTGGCCCCCGTCACCGAGCTGCAGTACGGCGAGGAGCCGCTGCTGCGCCTCGGCATGGCGTCCAACGACCGCTACGCGGACTTCGTCGCCGAGCTCACCGACCTCACCGACCTGGAGACCGGCTACCGCCGGACCGGCACCCTCGCGGTGGCGCTGGACTCCGACGACCGGGAGGAGCTGCGCGAGCTGCACGCGTTCCAGCAGCGCCTCGGCCTGGAGTCGCACTGGCTGACCGGCCGCGAGGCCCGCAAGCTCGAACCGATGCTGGCCCCCGGCGTCCGCGCCGGCCTGCACGTGACCGGCGACCACCAGGTGGACGGCCGCCGGCTGGCCGCCGCCCTGGTGCTGGCCTGCGAACGCTCCAACGTCACGCTCACCCGCTCCGCCGCCGTCGAGCTGGTCGTCGAGGGCGGCCGGGCCACCGGCGCCCGCCTCAGCTCCGGCGAGCGGGTGACGGCGGCTCAGGTGGTCGTGGCCGCCGGGCCGCAGAGCCACCGCCTGCCCGGCCTGCCGGAGGGCGTGCTGCCGCCGGTGCGGCCGGTGAAGGGGCAGGTGCTGCGCCTGCGGGTGCCGTCCGCGTACGCGCCGTTCCTGTCCCGCAACGTCAGGGCCGTGGTGCGCGGGCAGCACATCTACCTGGTGCCGCGCGCGGACGGCGAGCTGGTGATCGGGGCGACCAGCGAGGAGCAGGGCTACGACACCACGGTCACCGCCGGCGGGGTCTACGAACTGCTGCGCGACGCTCACGAGTTGGTGCCCGGCCTGACCGAACTCCCGCTGCTGGAGACCGGCGCGGGGCTGCGCCCCGGCTCGCCGGACAACGCCCCGCTGCTCGGCCCGACCTCGCTGCCGGGCCTGGTCGCCGCCACCGGCCACTACCGCAACGGAGTGCTGCTCACCCCGGTCACCGCCGACCTGACCGCCGACTACCTCTCCACCGGCGCGGTGCCCGCACTGGCCGCCCCCTTCTCCCCCAGCCGCTTCACCCCGAAGGCCGCCGCATGAACCAGCCGAGCCCCATCCCCCTCACCGTCAACGGCACGCCGCGCGAGGTGCCCGCCGCCACCACCCTGGACACCGTGGTCAGCCAGCTCAGCGCCTCCCCCAGCGGGGTCGCCGCCGCCGTCAACGAGGCCGTGGTGCCGCGCAGTTCGTGGACCGAGACCGTGCTCAGCCCGGGTGACCGGGTGGAGATCCTCACCGCCGTACAGGGAGGCTGACCATGGCCGACGACCAACTCGTCATCGCCGGAACGGCGTTCGACTCCCGCCTGATCATGGGCACCGGCGGCGCCCCCAGCCTGGAGGTGCTGGAGCAGGCGCTGCTCGCCTCCGGCACCCAGCTGACCACCGTGGCGATGCGCCGGGTGGACCCGGGCACCCAGGGCTCGGTGCTGGACGTGCTGACCCGCAACGGCATCCGGGTGCTGCCGAACACGGCCGGCTGCTACACCGCCGGGGAGGCCGTGCTCACCGCCCGCCTGGCCCGCGAGGCGCTCGGCGCCGACTGGGTGAAGCTGGAGGTGATCGCCGACGAGCGCACCCTGCTCCCCGACCCGGTCGAACTCCTGGACGCCGCCGAGACCTTGGTCGACGACGGCTTCACCGTGCTGCCGTACACCAACGACGACCCGGTGCTGGCCCGCAAGCTGGAGGACGTCGGCTGCGCGGCCGTGATGCCGCTCGGCTCCCCGATCGGCTCGGGCCTGGGCATCCGCAACCCGCACAACTTCCAGCTGATCGTGGAGAGCGCCACCGTCCCGGTGATCCTGGACGCGGGCGCCGGCACCGCCTCCGACGTGGCCCTGGCGATGGAACTCGGCTGCGCCGCCGTGATGCTGGCCTCCGCCGTCACCCGGGCCCAGCAGCCGGTCCTGATGGCCGAGGCCATGCGGCACGCCGCCGAGGCCGGCCGCCTGGCGTACCGGGCCGGCCGGATCCCCCGCCGCTTCCACGCCGAGGCCTCCTCCGCGATGGCCGGCCGGGCCGACCTGGACACCCGGGAGCGCCCGGCGTTCTGACCGGCGCCCCGACCGGCGCCCCGGCACCGCGGCAACTCCTATCCTGGCGGGGCCACCTGACGCCGGGCGAGGAGGGCCGATGTACCGAGCGGTGACGGTCGCCACCGTGCTGGCGCTCGCCCTGGCGGGCGCCGTCGCGGTGCCGCTCCCCGGCGGCGGCTGCACCGGCGTCTGCTCGGAGACCGTCAACCACGGCGACCGCCCGTTCACCGCCGGGCGCAACTACTGCGCGGGCGGCCAGTCCACCGGCGACCTGACGCTCCGCCGGCCCGGCTGCGCCTCGGCCGAGTCCGAGCAGCGCTGGACCACCGTCCAGCCGGGCCGGCAGACCCCGCCGGGCCAGGACTGGGACACCTTCCGGGTGGACCCGGGCTGGTGCTACCGGGTCTCCTTCGAGGGCTTCTTCCCGTGGACCGCCGACTTCGGGCGCGACTACCAGGCCGGGGAGTCCGCCCTCTACGTCAAGGTGGGCAACGACTACACGGCGCGCGTCGAGAGTCAGGAGTACGGCCCCTGCGGGGAGCCGCGTCGGTAGCATCTGCCGGGTGAGCCAACTGAACCAGCTGCCTCCGTTGCCGGAGTCCGGGGCCGGGCCCGACGGGTCCCGTACGGTCCGGGTGTTGAGCTACAACGTGCGCTCGCTGCGGGACGACCGGGACGCGCTGGTGCGGGTGGTCCGGGCCTGCGCGCCCGACCTGGTCTGCGTCCAGGAGTCACCACGGTACTGGCGCCCCGAGGGCCAGGCGGCCTGGCTGGCGGCCCGCTGCGGGCTGGTGATCCTCTCCGGCGGCGGCCGGATCGCCGCCGGGCCGCTGCTGCTCGGGCGGCTCTCGGTGGACGTGCTGGCGGTCCGCGACCGGCTGCTCCCGAAGACCAGGGGCCTGCACGCGCGCGGCTTCGCCACCGCCCGGGTGCGGATCGGCGGCTCGGCGCCGTTCACCGTGACCAGCTGCCACCTGAGCCTGGACCCGGACGAGCGGCTGCGGCAGTTCGCGCTGCTGCCCGAACAGTTCGGGCCCGGCGAGGAGGGCTTCGTGGCCGGGGACTTCAACGAGCACCCCGACGGGCCGGGCTGGCGCCGGATGGCCGAGCGCTACCAGGACGGGCACGCCGCCGCCCCCTGGGGCGGGACGAACACCTCCGTCCCGTCCGACCCGCACCAGCGGATCGACGCGCTCTTCGCGACTCCGGGCATGGAAATGCTGGCCTGTGGCGTCCCCCACGGCCTCCCGGGCGTCACCCAGGCCGACCTGGTGGCCGCCACCGACCACCTGCCCCTGCTCTCGGTCCTGCGGGTCCCTCCGGTCAGAGGTTGAAGAGACGGGTGTACGGGGCCGGGACCCTGACCCGCTGGGTGCCGAAGTCGACCAGGACGGCGTTCTCCCGGCCTCCCTCCAGCGCGATCACCCGCCCGAGACCGTACTGGTCGTGGGAGACGCGTTCCCCCACGGTGAACTCCTTGGCTACGGGCTGCGGTTGAGCCTTGAAGGGACTGGTCGGCAGTGCGCGGCGTCCTGCTCCTGAATTCGTCATTGTGGCCAGTATGCGCCCCCACACGCCGTCCGGACCCCCGCCGACGACTCTGGTACAGTGGTGTCACTTGCAATTTTTGGTTCCCATGAACTCTGTGTGCGCCTACCGGTTGTGACCGGAGGCGCATTTCTTGTTTCTGGCGGGCCTCCTCTAAGGAGATCTTTATGGCTACCGGCACCGTCAAGTGGTTCAACTCGGAGAAGGGCTTCGGCTTCATCGAGCAGGAGGGCGGCGGTCCCGACGTCTTCGCCCACTACTCGAACATCCAGGCCAACGGTTTCCGTGAGCTGCTCGAGGGTCAGAAGGTCGAGTTCGACGTCACGCAGGGCCAGAAGGGCCCGCAGGCTGAGAACATCCGCCCGCTGTAACACCCGCGAAGGGCCCGTACCGGACGGTGACGTCCAGGTACGGGCCCTTCGTCGTACCCGGGCCCGGCGGCCGGTCAGACCACGGCGCCGCCGTGCGGGTCCTCCGGCTCGTCCTCGTCGCGGTCCTTCATCCGGATCACCAGCGCGGCGAAGCCGCCCAGGAAGGCCGTGACGCCCACCCAGGCGGGCCAGCCGGAGACCTCGCGCCAGACCAGCACGTCGAACAGGAGCAGGGCCGGCCCGCCGAGCACCGCGAGCCAGGCGAACCGGGCCGTGGTGTCCAGGGAGGGCAGCGGCGGCGGCTCCGGCGGCACGAAGTGGCCCTCGTCCGGGTCCTCGGCGGCCACGTAGTCGCGGGGGCCGGGAGCCTCCGGGCGGCGGCGCGGCTGCGGGGCGAACTCGTCGAGCCCGTCGGCGCCCTCCGGCCGGGCCTCGCGGGCCTTGGTCTCCTTGGCCCGGACGTTCTCGATCTCGGGCCACTCGGGGTCGGTCAGGTCGACCGGATCGTCGAACTGGGCCACCAGCGCCGCGAAGATCGCGTCCTGCTCGGCCTGGCTGCCTCCGAGCGGACGGCGCGCGGGCGCGTCGGACCCGCCCGACGGCTCGGGCTTCGCCTTGCCGTCCAGGGGCAGTTCCTCGTCGTCGCCCGCGGTGTTGTTCATCTGCACTGCCGGCCCTTCAGCCCAGGTGGTCCTCGGCACTAACGTCCACGGCACGCGCCTCCACGACGGCGGCCGGGGTCAGCCGCCGGACGAAGTCGAGGCTCGACTCGACGATCAGTCCGGCGTCGTGGTCCAGCGTGGCCACGTGGTAGCTGCGCTCGCAGAGCAGCTCGGTCACATCGGTCGAGGATATCCGGGCCAGCACCAACTCGGAGTTGGCCGCGGAGACCACGTGGTCCTGCGGACTGTGCAGCAGCAGGACCGGTTGGCGGACGTCCGGGAGCTCGGCCCGCACCGTCCTCCAGAGCCTGGCCAGTGACCAGGCAGCATGCAACGGGGTCCGGTCGTAACCGAGTTCACGCGAACCCGGCTTGGCGATGTCGTTCGCCACCCCCGGCAGGCTGGGCACCAGGTGACGGATCACCGGCAACAACACACTTGCGGGGTTGTCGGAACGCACGGACGGGTTGACGAGCACCAGACCGGCCAGCGCCGAACCGTGCCGGGCGGCCAGCCGCAGGGCCAGCGCGCCGCCCATCGAGAGCGCGCAGACGAAGACCTGCTCGCAGCTCGCGGCCAGCTCCCGGAAGGCCCGGTCCACCTCGGCGTACCAGTCCTCCCACCGCGTCACCTGCATGTCCTGCCAGCGGGTGCCGTGGCCGGGGAGCAGCGGAAGCGAGACGGTGTACCCGGCGGCGGCGAACTCCTCCGCCCAGGGTCGCATCGACTGCGGCGAGCCCGTGAAGCCGTGCACGAACAGCACTCCGACCGGGCCGCCCTCCCGTCGGAACGGTTCGGCACCGGGCATCAGCGGCATCGGCGGGCTCCTCGGCGGGTCTGGCGCGGGCACGGGGGAACGAGCGCTCGAATCGTCCCACGCCCGGACGCGGCTCGTACAGCCCCGCCGGTGCGTACCGGACCGGCGGGAAGCATTAGGATCGTGCGGTCCGCACTCCAGGAGGCCCCGGTTGTTCTACCGACTGATGAAGATGATCGTCGCACCGCTGCTGCGGATCTTCTTCCGGCCCTGGATCGAGGGTGCCGAGAACATCCCCGAGGACGGCCCGGCGATCATCGCCAGCAACCACCTCTCCTTCTCGGACTCGTTCTTCCTCCCCGCCCTGATGAAGCGTCGGGTGACCTTCATCGCCAAGGCGGAGTACTTCAACACCCCCGGCCTCAAGGGCAAGCTCACCGCCGCCTTCTTCAAGGGCGTCGGCCAGCTCCCGGTGGACCGCTCGGGCGTGCGCGGCGCCGGTGAGGCCGCGATCCGCAGCGCCATCGCGGTGATCGAGAGCGGCGAGCTGTTCGGGGTCTACCCCGAGGGCACCCGCTCCCCCGACGGCAAGCTCTACCGCGGCAAGGTCGGCGGCCTGGCCCGGGTCGCGCTGGCCACCGGCGCCCCGGTGATCCCGGTCGCGATGATCGACACCGAGAAGGTGCAGCCGCCCGGCCAGGTCAAGCCCAACTTCGGCATCCGCCCCGGCATCCGGATCGGCCGCCCGCTCGACTTCTCCCGCTACCAGGGCATGGAGAACGACCGCTTCATCCTGCGCTCCGTCACCGACGAGGTGATGTACGAGATCATGCGGCTCTCCGGCCAGGAGTACGTGGACATCTACGCGACCGCCGCCAAGCGGCAGATCGCCGAGGACAAGAAGCGCGCCGACTCGGAGCGCAAGGCCGAGCAGAAGGCCGTCAAGGCGCAGCAGGAGGCGGAGAAGAAGGCCGCCGCCGAGCTGGCCGCGGCCGAGGCCGAGGCCGCCGAGAAGGACCGGAAGCCCGAGTAGTCCACCGCCGCAGGGGGTCTGATGGAAGCTCAGCGACCGGGCTGGGGCGGGCCCCTCGGGGCCGGCGGGATGTCGGTGGAGATGCCGCTCTGGCGGGCCATCTCCACCTTCCGGATGCTCGCCCTGGCCTACGCGGTGCTCCGCTTCTTCGGCTCCTTCATGGACTTCCTGCACCCGGTCTCCGGCTGGATCTACCTGGGCGCGCTCACCCTCTGGACGCTCGCCTCCACCCGGGCCTTCGCCGGGCCGCAGCGCTGCACCTGGTACGTGCTCACCACCGACATGGCCTTCGCCGTCACCGGCATCGTGATGAGCGGCATCATCGACAAGCCCGAGCGGATCACCGCCGGGGCGCCCACCCTGCCCACCATCTGGGCGGCCGGCACCGTGCTCGGCTTCGCCGGCAAGGGCGGCTGGCGCTGGGCCGCCTTCGCCGGGGCGGTGATCGGCCTCGCCAACATCGCCGGGCACGGCGGCGTCACGCCCGACAACCTGCACAACATCGTGCTGCTGATGGTGGCCGGCTGCGCGATCGGCTACGTCATCGAGATCGCCCGGGCCGGCGAGAGCGCCCTCACCCGGGCGCTCCAGGTCGAGGCCGCCACCCGGGAGCGGGAGCGGCTCTCCCGGGACATCCACGACGGGGTGCTCCAGGTGCTGGCGCTGGTCCAGCGCCGGGAAGGCGACCTCGGCGAGCTGGGCCGCCTGGCGGGCGAACAGGAGCGCGCCCTGCGGGCCCTGATGACGGGGGCCCAGCCCGCCGCCCCGTCCGAGGACCAGGACCTCAGCACCCTGCTGGCCCGCTACGCCGACGACCGGGTCACCGTCTCCGCCCCCGCCACGCCCGTCCAGCTCCCGGCCCGCGCCGCCGCCGAGCTGACCGCCGCGGTCGGCGCGGCCCTGGACAACGTCCGCCGCCACGCGGGCCCGGACGCCCGGGCCTGGATCCTGGTCGAGGACGAGCCCTCGGAGGTCACCGTCTCGATCCGCGACGACGGCCCCGGCTACGCCCCCGGCCGGCTGACCGAGGCCGAGGCGGCCGGCCGCCTCGGCGTCTCGCAGTCCATCCGGGGCCGCCTGCTCGACCTCGGCGGCACCGCCGACCTCTACTCCGCCCCGGGCGAGGGCGTCGAGGTCGAGCTGCGGATCCCGCGCCAGCCGCGCGGCTGACCCCGCGTCACGGCACGTTCCCGAAGCAGTCGTCGCTCGGCAGCGGGCCGGTGGCCCGCACGGCCACGAACAGCAGCACCGTCAGCACGGCCAGCACCGCGAGGCTCCCCCACGGCGCCCGCCCGCTCCGCGCGCCCAGCGCGGTCAGCCCGCCGGCCAGGGCCAGCCAGACCAGACCGGAGATCACCAGCCACGGCTCCTCCGTGCCGCCGAAGCAGGTGAGGGGCAGCGCCAGCGCACCGGTCAGCATCGCCACCGCGGCGGCCACCGGCACCATGACGACCAGCCAGGCGCAGCCGCTGACGCGTCCCCACCCGCCGATCCCCCGACCTGCCTCCCCGCCCGTTCCGAGATCGCTCATGCCCGGGGGACGCCGGGCGGGGCCCGGCCGGTTGCTAACCTCCCCGGAAACGTACGAGCCGCCCGCCCCACCCCCGAGGAGCCCCCTGATGGACGCTCAGGTCCGCGTCATGGTCGTGGACGACCACCCGATGTGGCGGGAGGCGGTGTCGCGGGACCTGGCGGAGGCCGGGTTCGAGGTGGTGGCGACGGCCGGGGACGGCGAGGAGGCGGTGCGGCGGGCCCGGGCCAGCCTGCCGCAGGTGGTGGTGCTGGACCTGAACCTGCCGACGCTGCCCGGGGTGGCGGTCTGCCGGCAGATCGTCACCCGGGACCCGACCGTCCGGGTCCTGGTGCTCTCCGCGAGCGGCGAGCACCAGGACGTGCTGGAGGCGGTGAAGTCGGGAGCGACCGGGTACCTCGTCAAGTCCGCGCACCGCGACGAGCTGATCGACGCCGTCCGCCGCACCGCCCAGGGCGATCCGGTCTTCACCCCGGGCCTGGCCGGCCTGGTGCTCGGCGAGTTCCGCCGCCTCGCCACCGAGCCGGCCGCGCCCGCCTCCCCCGCCGCGCCGCAGCTGACCGCCCGGGAGACCGAGGTGCTCCGGCTGGTCGCCAAGGGCCTGTCGTACCGTCAGATCGCCGACCGCCTGGTGCTCTCCCACCGCACGGTGCAGAACCACGTCCAGAACACCCTCGGCAAGCTCCAGCTCCACAACCGGGTGGAGCTGGTCCGCTACGCCATCGAGCAGGGCCTGGACGACTCCCTCTGACCGCCCCTCAGACGGTGACCGCCGCCGCCCGCAGCAGCTCCGCGACCAGCGAGACGCCGTCCCGGGTGAGGACCGACTCGGGGTGGAACTGGAGCGTGGCGAAGCCGGGGCCGCGCAGCGCGGTCACGTCGTCGGAGCCGTCCGCCCGGGCCACCTCGATGCCCTCCGCCGCCAGCCGGGCCGCGTCGGCGTCGGTGCAGCGGGCGGTGAAGGTGTTGTAGAAGCCGACGGTGTGCCGGGTGCCGAACAGGTCCACGCTCTCCTGTGCGCCCTGGTACGGGACGTCCTTGCGGGCCAGCGGCAGGCCGAGCTCCGCGCTCACCAGCTGGTGGCTGAGGCAGACGGCGAGCAGCGGGGCCGTCCGGGCGCCGCCGCGGGCGGCGGCCAGCGCGTCCGCGACGATCGGCCGCAGCACCGCCATCTTGGCGTCGGCCGGGTCGGCCGGGTCCCCGGGGCCGGGGCCGAGCACCAGCGGGCCCTGATGGGCCGTCAGCAGCTCGCGCAGGCCGGGGGTGTCGTAGCGCAGCACCCGCACCCGGTGGCCGAGCGAGCGCAGCAGGTGGGACAGCATCGAGGTGAAGGTGTCCTCGCCGTCCACCACCAGCGTCTCGTGCTCGGCCGTGACCACGGCCGGCTGCTGCATCCGCAGCCAGAACGGGGCCAGCTGGGCCCGCCGGGAGTCCAGCGCGGTCTGCACCCGGTGGTCGTCGGCCAGCACCGGGCCGCCGCGCCGGGCGGACCGCCCGGCCGGGGCCGGGCGGGCGCCGATCGCGGTGAGCACCCCGGCGGCCTTGGCGTGCGTCTCGGCCACCTCGGAGTGCGGGTCGGAGTGCCGCACCAGGGTCGCCCCGGCCCGGACCACCAGGCCGCCCGTGGGGTCGATGTCCACGGTGCGGATGCAGATCGGCGAGTCCAGCTGCTGGCCGCCGCCGGCCGAGCGGCCGATCAGGGCCAGCGCGCCGGAGTAGTAGCCGCGCCCGGAACGCTCGTAGCGCTTGATCACCCGGGTGGCGTTCTGCACCGGACTGCCCGTCACGGTGGCGGCGAACATGGTCTCCTTGAGCACCTCCCGGACGTCCAGCGAGGTGCGGCCGCGCAGCTCGTACTCGGTGTGCGCGAGGTGGGCCATCTCCTTGAGGCGGGGGCCGAGCACCTGGCCGCCGAGGTCGCCGACGGTGCACATCATCTTGAGCTCCTCGTCGACCACCATGGTGAGCTCCTCCAGCTCCTTGGGGTCGTGCAGGAACTCCAGCAGCGAGTCGATGCCGGGGCCCTCGGCCGGGTAGCGGTACGTCCCGGAGATCGGGTTCATCACCACCGTGCCGCCGCTCTGCCGGACGTGGACCTCGGGCGAGGCGCCGACCAGGTAGCGACTCTGCCCGCCTCCGGCAGGGTGCTCGCCGGTGTACACCAGGAAGGTCCAGTACGCGCCGCGCTCCTGCTCCAGCAGCCGCCCGAACAGCCCCAGCGGGGTCGCGGGCCCGAACTCGCCGAAGCGGGCCGTGAAGTCACGCCGGATCACGAAGTTGGCGCCCTCGCCGCGGCCGATCTCGTCGGCGATCACCCGCCGGACGATCTCCGCGTACTCCTCGTCCGGGATGTCGAACTCCCCGCCCTCCAGCGCGATCACCGGGTCGGGCAGCGCGGCCAGCACCTCGGCCAGCGGGAAGGCGTACTGCTCCTCGATCCGCAGCGCCTGGAGCGGGGTGCCGTCGTCGTGGGCGTCGAAGCCGCGCTCGCGGATCTGCCGGTAGGGCACCAGGGCCAGCAGGTCGTGCCGGGCCCCGCCCTCCGGGGCGCCGTCCGGGACGGGCAGCGCGGCCAGCGTGTCGTACGCGCCGACGGTGCCGACCAGGACCTCGACGGTGTCCACGGCGTGCCGGGGGGTGCGGCGGTGCAGCAGGGCGTGGGCCGGGGCGCCGGGCGCGGCGAGGCGGGCGATCAGGGCGGACAGATCGGTCGGCGGGGTGAGGCTAGTCACGGTGGGTGGGTCCTTCCGGATGGGTCTGCGGTCTGGGTTTTCCGCTTCCGGGAGGCCGTCCTGCTGTCCGGTGAAACGCCGACGGCCGCCCCGTGGGGCGGCCGTCGTCTGCGTCTAGGAGCGCGCGATCCGTGGGCCACCCATGGGGTTGGCCCACCACCAGGAGAAGGTGTGCGGCGCGGTCATGGGGGAGAGCGTAGCGGGCCCGCCCGGCGGAGTGAAGCCGGTCACCCGTTTGTCCGCGCGGTGTCTCACCCATCGGGCGGTGGTCACGATTCGGACGTCACACCCCGTAGCCTTGACCCTGTGACCGTGACGAATCATCACTCCTGGCAGTCCCTGCCCGCGGCGCAGCAGCCTGAATGGCCGGACCAAGAGGCTCTGCGCAAGGTGCTTGCGGACCTCGCGTCCTATCCGCCCCTCGTCTTCGCCGGCGAGTGCGACCAGCTGCGCTCCCGGCTCGCTGCCGTGGCGCGTGGTGAGGCGTTCCTGCTCCAGGGCGGCGACTGCGCCGAGGCCTTCGACGGCGTCTCGGCGGACCAGATCCGCAACAAGCTCAAGACCCTGCTCCAGATGGCCGCCGTGCTCACGTACGCGGCCTCGGTGCCGGTCGTGAAGGTGGGCCGGATCGCCGGCCAGTACTCCAAGCCGCGCTCCAAGTCGACCGAGACCCGGGACGGCGTGACCCTCCCGGTCTACCGCGGCGACTCGGTGAACGGCTTCGACTTCACCCCCGAGTCCCGGATCCCGGACCCGGAGCGGCTCAAGCGGATGTACAACGCCTCCGCGGCGACGCTGAACCTGGTCCGTGCCTTCACCACCGGTGGTTACGCCGACCTGCGCCAGGTGCACGCCTGGAACCAGGACTTCGTGCGCAACTCGCCGGCCGGCCAGCGGTACGAGCGGCTGGCCCGCGAGATCGACAACGCGCTGGCCTTCATGAACGCCTGCGGGGTGGCCCCCGAGGAGTTCAAGACGGTCGAGTTCTACTCCTCGCACGAGGCGCTGATCCTCGACTACGAGACGGCCATGACCCGGACCGACTCGCGCACCGGCGACCTGTACGACGTCTCGGGCCACATGGTCTGGATCGGCGAGCGCACCCGGCAGCTGGACCACGCGCACATCGAGTTCGCCGCCAAGGTCCGCAACCCGATCGGCGTGAAGCTCGGCCCGACCACCACGGTCGACGAGGCGCTCACCCTGATCGAGCGGCTCGACCCGGAGCGCGAGCCCGGCCGCCTGACCTTCATCACCCGGATGGGCGCGGGCAAGGTCCGCGAGCACCTGCCCACCCTGGTCGAGAAGGTCACCGCCTCCGGCGCCCAGCCGGTGTGGATCTGCGACCCGATGCACGGCAACACCTTCGAGGCCTCCAGCGGCCACAAGACCCGCCGCTTCGACGACGTGCTCGACGAGGTCAAGGGCTTCTTCGAGGTGCACCGCGCGCTGGGCACCCACCCGGGCGGCATCCACGTCGAGCTCACCGGTGACGACGTCACCGAGTGCGTCGGCGGTGGCGACGAGGTGCTGGTCGACGACCTGCACCAGCGCTACGAGACGGCCTGCGACCCGCGGCTGAACCGCAGCCAGTCGCTCGACCTGGCCTTCCTGGTCGCGGAGATGTACCGCGGCCACTGACGGCAGTGTGAGAAAGGCCCCTTCGCCGGAACGGCGGAGGGGCCTTTCTGTTGCCCCCGGAGCCAGGTAAGGTAAGGCTCAGTAAAGTGCACGACACCGGGAGCGGCCGCTATGTACGTCTGCATGTGCCACGCGGTCACCGAGGAGCAGGTGAAGCGGGAGATCGACGGCGGTGCCGTCACCCCCCGTCAGATAGCCCAGGGCTGCAAGGCCGGCACCGACTGCGGGTCCTGCGTGCGGCGGATACAGGCACTGCTCGGGGAGCACGGCGCCCGCCCTTGCCCCACCGCCCGGCTCGCCGCGAAGCTCGGTCTCGCCGAGCCGGAGGACCGGTCGGAGGACCGGGCGGCCTGACGAGCTGACGTCCGGGCCTCAGGACCGCTCCTGACTCAGGACTCGGGCTGCTCGATCAGCTGGGCCAGGTAGAGCGCCTCGCCGAGCTTCTCCAGAAGCTCCAGCTGGGTGTCCAGGTAGTCGATGTGGTGCTCCTCGTCCTCGAGGATGGCCTCGAAGATGTTGGCCGAGGTCACGTCGTTCTTCGCCCGCATGACGACGATCCCGCGCTTGAGGCGGTCGATAGCCTCCACCTCGATCTGGCGGTCGGCCTCGAACATCTCCTTGACGGTCTGTCCGATCCGGACGTGGAAGAGCCGCTGGTAGTTGGGCAGCCCGTCCAGGAAGAGGATCCGGTCGGTCAGTGTCTCGGCGTGCTTCATCTCGTCGAAGGACTCGTGCCGGGTGTACTTGGCGAGCTTCGTCCAGCCGTTGTTCTCCTGCATCTTCGCGTGCAGGAAGTACTGGTTGATCGCGGTCAGCTCTGCGGTGAGCTGCTCGTTGAGGAACTCGATGACCTCGGCGTCGCCCTTCATGGCGGTGCCCTCCTGTGCTCTGTTCAGCTGTACGGCTGACCGCATCGTGACACCCTTTTGCCGTGCATTTCCAGTAAGTTCACGCTTAGTGGCAGTTGTGTCGAACTATCCGATTTGATGGTTTTCGAGAGCCGTCCGGAGGGGTGGGCGCGGCGGCTCGGCGGCGGTCTGTCACCATGGGGGCATGGGTCAGTCAGAACGCGAAGCAGATCCGCCGGCTGACCCGAGACTCCCCCCGGGTCAGCGGCTCCAGCGCGGTTGGCCCGTCCTGCACTACGGCCCGGTCCCCCGCTTCAAGCCGCTGACCTGGGACTTCCAGGTGTTCGGGGCCACCGCCTCGGCGGAGAAGCACAGTTGGGGTTTCGAGGAGTTCCAGTCCCTCCCCCGGGTGACGGTGCGCGGCGACTTCCACTGCGTCACCCGCTTCTCGATGCTCGACAACGAGTGGTGCGGCGTCTCCGCCTCGACCGTGCTCGACCTGGTGCCCCCGGCCGAGCACGTCACCCATGTGATGGTCTGGGCCGAGTACGGCTACAGCGCCAACCTCAGCCTGGCCGACTTCGCCGACGCCTCCACCGTCTTCGCCACCCACCACGACGGCGAGCCGCTCACCGTGGAGCACGGCTTCCCGGTCCGGCTGGTGGTGCCCGGACGGTACGCCTGGAAGGGCCCGAAGTGGGTCCGGGCGGTCGAGTACATGCGGGCCGACCGGCGCGGCTTCTGGGAGGAGCGCGGGTACCACAACCTGGCCGACCCGTGGGCGGAGAAGCGTTACTCCTACCAGGAGGAGCCCGGCGACGGGCCGCTGCGCTGATCCCCTGTCACAGCTGACCCCCCGTCACAGCTGAGCCTTCGTCACGGCCGGGCCCGCGTCACAGCAGGGCGAAGTCGACCTGCACCTCGGAGCCCTGCCTGGCCGGCTGTCCCGCCGCCGGGCTCTGCCGCCCGGCCTTGCCGAACCCGAAGCCGCCCTTCATCGTGAAGCCGGCCTCCCTGAGCGCGCGCTCCGCGTCGGCCCTGCTCAGGCCGGACACGTCCGGCACCAGGTGCATGCCCTTGCTGACCGTCAGGGCCACCGGCGCGCCGACCGCCAGCTGGGTGCCGGGCGCCGGGTCGGCCGAGATCACCACGCCCTGGGCCACCGTGTCGCTGTACTGCTCGGTGACGGTGCCCCGGGTCAGCCGGGCGTCGGCCAGCTGACGGTCCACCTGATCCAGCGACCGACCGGGCAGCGGCGGCACCGCCACCCGCTCCGGCCCCCGGGAGACGGTGACCTTCACCGGATCGCTCTTGCGCACCCGAGCGCCCACCCCGGGATCGGTGGCCAGCACCTTCCCGGCCGGGACGCTCTCGCTGTACTGCTGCACGTAACTGCCCTCCAGCCCGGCCGCCTCCAGCGTCCGCTCGGCCTGCTCCTGACTCTGCGTCAGGACGCCGGGGACCGTGCCGTACAGCCCCTCGGAGAGGGCGTAGGTGGTGCCGCCGACCAGCAGCAGCACCGCCGCCAGCACCGAGCCCCAGACCAGCGGCTTCCTCGGCAGGCGCCGGCGGCGGGCCGGCCGGACGGGGGCGGGCTCGTCGTACGGGCGAGTGCGGGTGAGCGTCATGGTCGGCACGTCCAGCACGCTGGTCCGCTCGACCCGGTCGATCACCGAGGTGGCCTCGGTGGTGGGGTGCAGCGGGCTGCGGCGGGCCGAGGCCGGGGGCTCGGCGTCCAGCTGAGCGGGCGTCAGGGCGCGGCGGGCGCGCTGCAGGGTGGCCAGCAGCTCGACCGCGTCCCAGGGGCGGCCCTGCGGATCGCGGGCGGTGGCGGCGGCCACTATCGCGTCCAGGCCGGGGCCGGCGGCGGGGGCGGTGCGTGAGGGCGGCGGGACGTCCTCGTGCAAGTGACGGTAGATCACCTGCATCGGGTTCTCGCCGGTGTACGGCTTGCTGCCGGTGAGCAGCTCGTAGAGCAGGATGCCGGCGGCGTAGACGTCCACCCGCTGGTCGGTGGGCAGCCCGGGCCGCACTTGCTCGGGGGCCAGGTAGGAGACGGTGCCCAGCACGGTGCTCGCGCTGGTGGTCTCGGTCACCCCGTCGGAGCCGGTGAGCAGCCGGACCAGGCCGAAGTCGGCGACCTTGACCAGGCCGCCGTCGGTGATCAGCACGTTCTCCGGTTTGACGTCGCGGTGCACCAGCCCGGCCCGGTGGGCGGCGCCGAGTGCGGCGAGCACCGGCTCCAGCACGTCCAGGGCGGCCCGCACGCTCAGCGCGCCGCGGTCGCGGAGCAGGTCCCGCAGGGTGCGGCCGGGGACGTACTCCATGGCCAGGAAGACCGAGGAGCCGTCGGCGCCCTGGTCGAAGACGTTCACCACGTTGGGGTGGGCGAGCCGGGCGACGGCCTTGGCCTCGCGGATGAACCGGCCGGTGAACTCGGCGTCGCGGGCCAGCGAGGGGTGCATCACCTTGACCGCCACCGTCCGGTCCAGCCGGACGTCGGTGGCCCGGTAGACGGTGGCCATCCCGCCGACCGCGATCCGCCGCTCGATCCGGTACCGGTCGTCGAGCAGGGTGCCGGTCAGCGGGTCGGGCGGGGTGGTGTCCATCCGAGGAGTCTAGGGGCTGCCCCTCCGGTGGGGCCGGGCGGTCGCCGCCGGGCACGTCAAGGGCGGCCGCCCTTGCGGGTGGCCGCCCTTGACGTGACGTCGGCAGGCTCAGACGCGGGCCAGGTCGGCGGCGCCGACGATGCCGGCGGCGGAGCCCATGGAGGCGAGCACCACCTCGGCCTTGGGGCGGTGGACGCCGCCGGTCAGGTACTGCTGGAAGGCCTTGGCGACCGGGTCGAGCAGCAGGTCGCCGGAGTCGGAGACGCCGCCGCCGAGCACGAAGACGGCCGGGTCGAACAGGGCGGCCAGGTCGGCCATGCCGCGGCCCAGCCAGTCGGCCAGCTCGGCGTAGCACTCCAGGGCCAGCGGGTCGCCCTCGGCGGCGGCCTCGGTGATGTGGATGCCGCGGATGGTCTCGGCGACGCCGTCGTTGAGCTCCAGCATCCGGCGGCCGGCCACCGCGTCGGCGGCGGCCTTCTCCCGGCCGTAGCGGCGCAGGGCGCGGCCGGAGCCGTACTGCTCCCAGCAGCCGTGGCCACCGCAGCCGCAGAGCAGGCCGTCCGGGACCATGTTGAGGTGGCCGATCTCGCCGGCCACGCCGAAGCGGCCGCGGTGCAGGCGGCCGTCGAGCACGATGCCGCCGCCGATGCCGGTGCCCACGGTGATCAGCACCATGTCGGAGTGCTCGGCCGCCGCGCCGAAGCGGAACTCGGCCCAGGCCGCGCAGTTGGCGTCGTTCTCCACCACGGTGGTGAGGCCGGTGAGCTCCTCGATCCGGGTCTTGAGCGGCTCGTTCTCCCAGTCGATGTTGGGCGCGAAGATCACCGTGGCGCGCTCGCGGTCGACGAACCCGGGGGCACCCACACCCACGCCGGCCACGTCGGGGTACTGCTCCTTGAGCTCCCGCACCGCCTGGGCGATGGCGTCCACCGCCCACTGGGGATCCGCCGGGGTGGGGACCCTGGTCCGGGCGAGGATCTCGCCGTTCTCGTCGACCACGCCGGCCGCGATCTTCGTGCCGCCGACATCGACGCCGATGGTCAGAGCCATGTCTCCCTCAGCTATTCACTCGTTCCCGCTGAGCGGAACGGTACCCGCAGAAGAGGGCTCCCGTACACACTGATTCATACATTATTCGAAGACAATTCCCGCGCGTGTGGCCATGAGCATTCAGGAGTCGTACGTTTTGCCCCATCCGGTGACGTTACGGAGCGATGGCTTCACCCGCCAGGATTGGTTGGTTCACTACTTGTCCGACGGTCCGTCAAGGTCGATGTGCTCGGCCTCGGCGCGTCCGGGTGCCGACCAGCGACGCTCGTGACCGCCCACCGCCGCCCGGTACGCGGCCAGCAGCTCGCCCCCGGCGGCGGCCAGGTGGCCGTAGACCTCGGGGTTCTGCTCGCGCCAGCGGCCCACCGCCTCCTGGGCCTTCTCCCCCACCGCGGCGGCGATCTTGCGGACCTCCTCCACCAGGTCGCTGTCTGACTGCTCCTCGGCCATCGGGCCCTCCCTCACTGGTGGTTGGCGGCCGACACTACCCGCGCGGCCAGAGATCGTGGTCCGGGGCGAAGCGGACGGAGAGCACTCCGTCGGTCAGCGCCGCCCCGCTCACGGTGCAGCGGCGCAGCGCCGAGGGCAGCGACAGGATCCGGCGGTGGTCGCCCAGGCCCAGCACCAGCTCGTCGCCCCGGCGGACCAGGTCGAGCTCCGTGCGGTCGGCGCCGGGAAGCGTCAGGTGCCAGACCAGCAGACCGTCCTCGGCCAGCCGGTCCTCCACCCACCAGGGGTGCTCGGCGACGGCGGGGGCGGCACCCTCGCCGTAGAGCTGCTCCGCCACCGCCTCCAGGGTGGGCTCGGGCTGACGCCCGATCAGCAGCGGCACGTCCAACTCCGCCGCCAGGGCGGCCAGTTCGTCCCGCTCACGGGCGGCCCGGCCGGCCAGCCAGGGGTCGGCGGAGTCCACCGCGGCGGCGGGCAGCGCGCGCTGGGCGACCACCGCGTCCAGCCGCAGCCGGTGCAGGGCCAGCCCGGCCCGGGCCCGGCGCAGCTCCTCCGGGCGGGGCGCGGCGGCGTCGACCACCAGGCGGACGGTGGTGGTCGGGGCCTCGATCACGGCCCGGGCCCCGGCCAGCGCGGCGGACGCCCGGGTGCGGGCCTCGAACAGCCAGTCGGCGGGCATCGGCACCCCGGCGACGGCGGCCAGCAGCGGGCGCAGCGCCCGGGCCGCCTGGCGCTGCTCGGGCAGCAGCCGGGCCAGGTGGCGGTCGAGTTGCTCGGGGAGGGCGAGGGCGGCGATCAGCTCGGCGGGGCGGGGCGCGGCCACCACCAGGACGGAGGCCTCGGCGCGGCGCAGCGCCCCGAGCAGGGCGAGCTGGGCGGTGCCGGGGAGCGCGGTGAGCTCCTCGCGCTCCAGCGGGGTGGCGCCGAGCAGGTCCAGGGCGGGGCCGAGCGCGTCCTGGATGCCGTGCACCGCATCGCGGAAGGCGGCCTGTGGGTCGGTCCGAGCCACCGTCAGGGCGTCGGCGTAGCGGGCCGGTTCGGCGGTGAGGCGCACACCGAGCAGGGTGTCCATCGCCCGGTGCGGGTCGTCGGCGGCCAGCAGGTGGGTCCGCCGGCCCCGCCCGGCGTGGTGCAGCGCGGTCGCGGCGGCCACCAGCTCGGCGCCGTCACCACTGACCAGGATGGTCCGCATCGGGTCCTCTCACGGGAGACGTGACTGCGCCCCGCAGGGGCGCGGGGAACTGCGCGCAGGGGAACGGCAGCACGTGCAACTGGCTGACGTGCCCCGACCTCACGCTGGGCCGCCTTCCGGACTCGCGCAGTTCCTCGCGCCCCTGGGTCGCTGCCCTGCCGAACCTGGCCTGACCGGGCGTCAGCCTTCGACGCGCTTCTTGAGGCCGGCGAGGGCGCGGTCGATGATGACCTTCTCGGCCTTGCGCTTGATCATGCCGAGCATCGGGATCTTGACGTCCACCGCGAGCTGGTAGGTGACGGCGGTGCCCTTCCCGGCCGGGGCCAGGGTGTAGGAGCCGTCCAGGGAGCGGAGCATCTGGCTCTTGACCAGCGTCCAGCTGACCTCGCGGTCGCCGTCCCAGGTGTAGGCGAGGACGTGCTCGTCGCGGATCGCCCCGGCGTCCAGCACCAGGCGGACCTCGGCGGCGCGGCCGTCCTCGACGGTGGAGAGGACCTCCACCTCCTTGACCTCGCCGGTCCAGTCGGGGTACGCGGCGAAGTCCGCGATCACCGCCATGACCTCGGCCGGGCTCGCGTCGATGGTGATGCTCGACCTGGTGTGTTCCGCCATGGCACGGCCTCCGCTGTCCTCATTCGGGTGTGCGCCCAGGGAAGGCTATCGCGCCGCCGGGGGCGCACCGGCCGCCGGGGGCGTCACCGCAGGTCAAGCGGGTAGGGGCTACCGGCGGGTATTCCTACGCTGTCGTAAGGTGCGAGTCGGGCAGAAACGGAGCACCCGGACGATGTGACGCTTCGAACACCTCGGCGAACAAGTCTGGCCATTCGTCCTACCGGGCAGTAACGTCCTGCCGTCCCGCAGCGTCGCAGACGAGGAGCAGCCTTGCTCGAGTTCAGCAATCCGGCCCGCTACCAGGTACCCAGCGGTGGCAACCTCTCCGATCTGGTCCACCAGAACGCGGAGCAGCACCCGGGCGTCGCGGTCGTCAGCCGCAAGCTGGACGGGCAGTGGACCGATCTGACCGCCACTCAGTTCCTCGCCGAGGTGCACTCCGCCGCCAAGGGCCTGATCGCCGCCGGCGTCACGCCGGGCGACCGGGTCGGCGTGATGTCGCGCACCCGCTACGAGTGGACCGTGCTGGACTTCGCGATCTGGTGCGCGGGCGCGATCACCGTGCCGGTGTACGAGACCTCCTCCGCCGAGCAGGTGGTCTGGATCCTGGGTGACTCCGGCGCCGTCGCCGTGGTGACCGAGACCGCCACGCACGCCGCCCTGGTCGACGGGCTGCGCGAGCGGCTGCCGGAGCTGAAGCACACCTGGCAGATCGAGGACGGCGCCCTGGCCGCGCTGGCCGAGGCCGGGAAGGGCGTCGCCGACACCACGGTGACGGAGCGCCGCTCGACCGCGACCGCCGACTCGATCGCCACCATCGTCTACACCTCGGGCACCACCGGCCGCCCGAAGGGCTGCCAGCTCACCCACGGCAACTTCCTGGCCGAGCTGGGGAACGTGACGGCCCGGATGGAGCCGCTGTTCCGCACCGGCGAGGCCTCGGTGCTGCTCTTCCTGCCGCTGGCCCACGTGCTCGGCCGGATCGCCGAGATCGCTGCGGCGATCGCCCCGATCAAGCTCGGCCACGTCTCCGACATCAAGGACGTCACCGCCGAACTGGCCTCCTTCCGGCCGACGTTGATCCTCGGCGTGCCCCGGGTGTTCGAGAAGGTCTACAACACCGCCCGGGCCAAGGCGCAGGCCGACGGCAAGGGCAAGATCTTCGACAAGGCCGCCGACACCGCGATCGCCTACAGCCGCGCCCTGGACCACGGCGGCGCCCCGCTGGGCCTGCGGCTCAAGCACGCGGTCTTCGACCGCCTGGTCTACCGCAAGCTGCGCGCCGCGCTCGGCGGCCGGGCCACCCACGCGATCTCCGGCGGCGCCCCGCTCGGCGAGCGCCTCGGCCACTTCTACCGGGGCGTCGGCTTCACCGTCCTGGAGGGCTACGGCCTCACCGAGACCTGCGCCGCCACCTCCTTCAACCCGCACGACAAGCCGAAGATCGGCACCGTCGGCCAGCCGCTGCCCGGCTCCTCGGCCCGGATCGCCGAGGACGGCGAGGTGCTGCTGAAGGGCCCTCAGGTCTTCACCGGCTACTGGAACAACCCCGAGGCCACCGCCGAGGCGCTGCGCGACGGCTGGTTCGCCACCGGCGACATCGGCACCCTGGACGCCGACGGCTACCTCACCATCACCGGCCGGAAGAAGGAGATCCTGGTCACCGCCGGCGGCAAGAACGTCGCCCCGGCCGTGATCGAGGACCGGATCCGGGCCCACGCCCTGGTCGGCGAGGTCATGGTGGTCGGCGACCGCAAGCCGTTCATCGCCTGCCTGGTCACCATCGACGAGGACTTCTTCCCGCGCTGGAAGGAGACCAACGGCAAGCCGGCCGGCGCCACCGTGGCCGAACTGCGGGACGACGCCGACCTGCTGGCCACCATCCAGTCCGCCGTGGACGACGGCAACCAGGCCGTCTCCCAGGCCGAGGCGGTCAAGAAGTTCCGCATCCTCGACACCGTCTTCTCCGAGGAGAGCGGCCACCTGACGCCCTCGCTGAAGCTCAAGCGCAACGTGGTGATGAAGGACTACGCCGAAGAGGTCGAGGGCCTCTACCGGCGCTGACCCCCGTCACGAGCGACGCCCCGTCAGGGGCGCGGGGAACTGCGCGCAGGGGAACGGCAGCACCTGCGACTGGCGCACCTGCTCCGATCCAGCGGTGGGCCGCCTTCCGATTCGCGCAGTTCCCCGCGCCCCTGGCGGGGCGCAGCCGTGTTCCTCCTACTGCTGCGCGAGCAGCGAGGTGAGCCGGCCGGCCAGCAGGTCCCAGCGCCAGGAGCGCTCCACCCAGCGCCGCCCGGCCTCGCCCATGGTGGCGCGCAGTTCAGGGTCCTTCAGCAGCCTGACGATCCGTTCGGCGGCCGCCGCCGGGGAGCCGCCGGGCACCACGTAGCCGGTCTCGCCCTCCAGCACCGCGTCCGGGGCCCCGCCGGAGTCCCCCGCGACCACCGGCAGGCCGGTCGCGCTGGCCTCCAGGTAGACGATGCCCAGGCCCTCCACGTCCAGCCCGCCGCGCCGGGTGCGGCAGGGCATCGCGAAGACGTCCCCGGCCCCGTAGTGCGCCGGCAGCTCGGACCACGGCACCGCGCCGGTGAAGCGGACCGAGGCGGCCACCCCGGTGCGCTCGGCGAGCTTCTCCAGCTCGCCCCGGTACGGGCCGTCGCCGACGATCAGCAGCACCGCGTCCGGCACGTCGCGCAGGATCTGCGGCAGCGCGGCGATCAGCGTGTCCTGCCCCTTGCGCGGCACCAGCCGGGAGACGCAGACCACCACCGGACGGTCCGTCAGGCCGAGCGCGGCCCGGACCGCGTCCCCGCCGGAGTCCGGCCGGAAGGTGGTCTCGTCGACGCCGGGCGGCAGCTGGACCATCCGGGCGGCGGCGGCCGGGCCGACCGCCGAGGCGATCCGGGAGCGGGTGTACTCGCCGAGGTAGGTGAGCACGTCGGTGCCCTCGCCGATCCGTCTCAGCAGCTGCCGGGAGCCGGGCAGCTGGGCCCAGGCTGCCTCGTGACCGTGCGTCATGCCGAGCAGCCGCCCGGCCCCCGCCCGGCGCAGCCGCGGGGCCATCAGACCGAGCGGGGCGGCCGCGCCGAACCAGACCGAGTCGCAGCCCTCGGCCCGCAGGATCTCGGCGGCCCGCGCGGTCACCCGGGGCGTCGGCACCATCATCTTCGTCCGGTCCCGGACCACCGGGAACGGCTGCTCGGCGTCGAACCGGGCCACCTCCGTACCGTCCCGCCAGGTCGACGCGTAGACCACCACGCTGCCCGGCGGCTGCCGGACGGCCATGTTGTGCACGAACGCCTGGATCCCGCCCGGGCGGGGCGGGAAGTCGTTGGTGACGATCAGGGTCTTCTGCATGTCACGGCTCGCTCGGTCGGGGGGTGCGCGGTGTACCGGTCGGTGGTCCGTACGATAGGTCAACACCCCGGTGCTCCGGGAACGCGACCGGCCGCGCAACCGTTGGCCGGTCGGACCTGACGGAGTGTGTGTCCGGCGAGAAGGCCGCAGGCCGGGAGGGCGGACGGGGGCCGGGGGTGGACGGGCGCGGTGCGCGCACGCGTGGACGAGGGAGTGCGGTGGAGTTGGTCCCGGCCGGGAGCACCGGTCTGAGCGCGGTCGAGCGCGCCCCCGTACCCGGAAGCACACCGAGCCCGGCCGGAGGCGCGCTGTGGGCGCTGGCCGGCGGCTGGCTGGCCACCCGGACACTGCTGGTCCTGATCGTGACCGGGGTGCTCCGGATCGCCGCCACCGACGTCACCGCCGACGTCTCGGTGATCTACCACGGCTGGTACCAGGTGCTGCAGACCGGCACCTTCCCGCTGGACGACGTCACCTGGCAGTACCCGCCCGGCGCCGCCCTGGTGATCCTGCTGCCCGGACTGCTGCCCTGGTCCTACCTGGTGTCGTTCTGGGTGCTCTGCGGGATCTTCGACGCCGTCACCATGGTGCTGCTGATGCGGGCCGGGACCAAGCGCGGCCGGAGCTTCTCCGGTGCCTGGGTCTGGGTGGCCGGGGTGCCGCTGCTGGGGCCGACCGTCTACTGCCGCTACGACATCCTGGTGACCGCGCTGGCGGTGGCCGGGCTGCTGGTGCTGCTGCGCCGCCCGGGCCTGGGCGGGGCGCTGCTCGGCTTCGGCGGGCTGGTGAAGGTCTGGCCGGTGCTGGCCCTGCTCGGCGTCCCGAAGGGCCGCCGCACCCGGCGCTCCTGGACGGCGGCGATCGCCTCGTTCAGCGCGCTGGGCTTCCTGCTCACGGCGGGGATGAACGGCGCCTTCGAGTTCCTCAAGTTCCAGCGCGACCGGGGCATCGAGGTGGAGTCGCTCGGCGCGCTGCCGGTGCACTTCGCCCGGATCCTCGGCGGCTGGGACGGCGAGGTGAAGATGAACTACGGCTCGGTGGAGATGCTCGGGCCGTGGGTCCCGGTGATCACCAAGCTGGCGCTGGCCGCCTCGGTCGGCGGCTTCGGCTGGCTGCTGTTCTGGCGGCTGCGGGCCCGCCGCTGGACCTCGGCCACCACCTACGACGCGGCGCTCGCGGCGCTGCTGGTCTTCACCGCCACCAGCCGGGTGATCAGCCCGCAGTACATGGTCTGGATCGTCGGGGTCGCGGCGGTCTGCCTGACCGTGCGCGGCACCAGCCAGAAGCCGGTGGCGGTGCTGGTCCTGGTGACCACGCTGCTCACCATGCTGGAGTTCCCGATCCTGTTCGGACAGATCGTCAACAGCGAGCCCTGGGGCGTGGCCGTCCTGACGGCGCGGAACCTGACGCTGCTGGCCGCCACGGTGCTCTCCTGCCGCCGCCTCTGGCTCTCCACCCGGGCCCCCGGCCAGACCAGGACCCTGGTGCTGCCGCCCCGCGCCCTGGAGGCGGCCACTCCCGCCGCCACCTCCCCGATCGGCTACCCGGTGCGGCCGGGCATCGCCTACGAGCAGGACCTGCTGGACGACTTCGACAACCCGGCCGTGCCGCGCTGAGGGCTCCGCACCCGCTCAGTGCGCGGAGCGGGTCAGTGCACGGAGCGGCTCAGTGCGCGAAGCGCTGGTGCAGGTCCTCGGCCCACTGGCGGGTGAACTCGTCCAGGCCGAGGCCGAAGGAGCCGCGCAGCAGCCCGTCCAGCCACTCCTCCCGGGTGGAGGTGGGGCCGGCGGTGGCGTTCGCGCGGTAGAAGGCGACCAGCCGGCGCTCGCCGAACCGGCGGACCATCAGGTCGCAGGCGGACCAGGCCAGTTCGTAGGCGAGCGCGATCCCGGCCGCGCCGGCCGTGAAGTCGGTGTCGGCGGGCAGCCTCGGTGAGAATCCCGGGGCTGCGGCGGCCCTGGCCAGCTCGGGGGCGATCTGCTGCGGGGTGCGGCCGGTGCCCCGGTAGCCGGTGTGGTCGGCCACGCCCTCGGAGAGCCAGAGCGGGGTCCACGGCCTGGTGTCGGCGCGGGTGGCCACGTGGGTGGCCTCGTGCGTGGTGACCACCCGGCGGCCCAGGTCGCTCAGCCCGGCGTAGGCCTGCGGGTTGATCAGGATCCGGTCGGCCGGGGTACGCGACGGGGCCCCGGCGGCCGCGGTGGTGACGGCGGCTATCCCGGCGTACTGCCCGGCGGGCGCGCCGAGCAGCCGGTCGAACTGCTCGGCGGTGGCCGGGTGGCCGATCAGCAGCTTCCCGGGCCAGCCCGCGCCCCAGAGCTCCCCGACCAGCGGCACCGCCTGGTCGGCGGCGGCCGCGGTGCGGGCCAGCTCGGCCGGGGCGGCCTGGCCGAACACCAGGCAGTGCTTCCCCCGCACCACGGAGACCGGGCCGAGGTCCCAGGGCGCGACGGAGCCCTCGGGCTGCTCCCCCGTCAGCTGCCAGCCCCCGGCGCCCCGTTCGAAGGAGAGCCGGCGGCGCAGCACCGCCGGGTAGTCGTCGTACTCCGCGACCCGCCAGCCGAGCTCGGCCGCGAGGGTCGAGCTCGCGCCCACCGGCTCGGTGAACTCGGTGATGCGGTAGGAGAGTTCGGCCAGCGGCAGGTCGGCGAGCCTACGCAGCAGGGCCTGTCCGGCCTCCCCGGCGGGCAGGGCGGCGGCGTCCTGGCGCAGCAGCGCGCGGGCGCGGTCGGCCAGCAGCGCCTCCAGCTCGGGCCGGACGGCGGGCACCGTGGCGGCGGCCGTCGGCCCGGAGAACTGCGGGGCCGGGGCCCGGCCCCGGGGCGGGGAGAGCTGCACCAGCCCGGCGGCCGCGAGCAGCAGCGCGGCACGGCGGGAGAGCGGCGGGGCGGAGCCGGACGCACTCCGGCCACCGGCTGGTCTCATACCCGGACGACTCCGGAGACGGGCATCGCGTTGACGCTCTCGTAGCGCACCCGGGCGCCGGGGTAGGGCGCGTGCACCACGACACCGCCGCCGGCGTACATCCCGACGTGGTGCATGTCCCTGTAGAAGATCACCAGGTCTCCCGGGCGGGCGTCGGCCAGGCTGATCCGCTGGCCCGCGTTGGCTTGCTGCTGCGAGGTCCGCGGCAGGCTCACTCCGGCCTGCCGCCAGCTCCAGTACATCAGACCGGAGCAGTCGAAGGTGCGCGGGCCGGTGGAACCGTACACGTACGGGGAGCCGATCTTGCTCGCGGCGGCGGCCAGCGCGGCGGCGGCCCGGCCCGAGGCGGCCGGGAGGTTGCCCAGGTCCACCCGCTCGCCGCCGCGGGCGGCACGGCGCTCGGCGTCCCGGGCGTCGTCCGCCTGGAGCCGGGCCCGCTCGGCGGTGCCCAGGCTGTTCAGCAGCCGCTGGGCCTTGGCCAGGCGCTGGCGGATGTCCTGCTTGCTCTCCGTCAGGGTGCGCCGCACCGACTCCAGTTCGGCCAGCTTGGCGGAGGTCTCGGCCCGGCGCTGGTCGAGCCTGCGCTGACGGTCGATCACCTGGTGCAGGGTGTCGTTCTGCCGCTGGTTCACCTGGTCCAGGGTGCGGGCCCGGTAGAGGTAGCCGGCCGGGTCGGAGTCGAGCATCAGCTGGACCGCCGGGTCGATGCCGCCGGACCGGTACTGGGCGGCGGCCACCGAACCGAGGTCGGAGCGCAGCCGGTTGAGCTCCTCCTGGGCGGAGGCCACCTGGTCCTGGAGGGTGCCGGTCTCGGCCTGGAGGACGCGCTGCTGCTCCTGGGCGGCGTTGGCCCGCTCGGAGGCCTGCTCGGCCTCCTCGTAGATCTGGTCGACCTGGGCCTTGACGTCCTTGCGGGAGGTGGGCTCGGCCGGGGCACCGGGTGCGGCGACCGCACCCCCGGCCGCCGCGACGCCGAGCACCGTGGTCGCGGCTGCGGTGAGCACCAGCGCCCGGGTCAGCCTACGGGCGGCCGGCAGGGGGGAACGAGACACGGTGGCGGCTCCTGTCCTGCGGCCGGGCCACCGCCGCCGCCCGGTGGGCGGGCGTCCTGACGGAGGTCCGGGGGCAGACGTTAGCGAGTCGCGGCGATCTAGTCCAAACCCCTATAGGACCGAATATTTGACCACTAATCGGACAGTTGATCCACCGTCGGGAAACGCCGCAGGCCCGGCACGGGGCCGGGCCTGCGGGGTGTAGCGCGTTCGGGTGGGTCAGACCCGGACGATTGCGTTGATCGGCATCACCGTGGCGGACTCGTGCCGGACCAGGGTGCCGGTGCGCGGGGCGTGCACGATCTGGCCGCCGCCGACGTAGAGACCGACGTGGTGGCGGTCGCCGTAGTAGATGATCATGTCGCCGGGCTTGGCATCGGCGATGTTGGTGCCGATGTTGGTGCCGGCGCCGGCCTGCGACTGCGAGGTGCGCGGCAGCGAGATCCCGGCCTTGTTGAACGCCCAGACCATCAGGCCGGAGCAGTCGAAGGCGCCCGGGCCGGTGGCGCCCCAGCCGTAGGGCTTGCCGATCTGCGCCTCGGCGGCGGCGACCACGGTCGCGGCGTAGGAGCCGGCCGGGACGCTGCTGAGGTCGGTGCGGCTCTCCGAGCGGGAGGCCCGGTCGTCACCGCTGTCCGCGGCGGCGGGGGCCGGAGTGGAGGCCTGCGGCTTGGCGGCGGCCTTCGCGGCGGCGGCCTTGGCCGCGGCCTCGGCGGCGGCCTTCTCCTCGGCCTCGCGGATCTTCTGCTTCTCGGCCGCGTCCAGCGAGTCGAAGAGGGCCTGAGCCTTCGCCAGCTTGCCCTGGACGTCTTCCTTCTGGGCCTTCAGCTGCTCGCTGGTCTTCGCCAGGTCGGCCAGCTTGCCCTCGGTCTCGGCCTTCTGACGGTCGAGCTTGTCCTGCTCGGTCTTCAGCTGCTTGAGCGCGTCGGCCTGCGAGATGCCGACCTGGTTGATCGCGCCGGCCTGCCCGAGGAACGCGTCCGGGCTGCTGGAGAGCATCAGCTGCACGGTCGGGGATATCCCGCCGGTGCGGTACTGCTCGGCGGCGATCTCACCGAGGCTGGCCTGGAGCGTGTTCACCTGCTCCTGACCGCGCGCCACCTCGTCCTGGAGGTGGCCGACCTGGGTCTGCAGGGTCTGCTGCTTCTCGGTGTTCGCGTTGAACTGCTCGGTCGTGACCTCGGCCTGCTCGTTGAGCTGGTCGATCTGGGTCTTGACCTCGTCCTTGGAGGGCTGCGGGTCGGCGTGCGCTCCGGTCTGGCTGGAGAGGACCACGGCGGCGGCAGCAGCGGCCGTCATGATCGAGACGCGGGTACGACCGGCAGGCTTGGGACGACGATGGGACGCCACGAAGGCGGACTCCTTCTTCCTACGTCCGCCTACCGGGTGAGCTGACGGGTTCGGGCTGGAAGCTAGCCCTACGACGTCTCACCCCCGCACCGTCTCACGACGGCCCGGCCGGCCTGACGCCGATTCACCCCGAGGAACGTGGTTCCCCGGCTCCGATCGGCAGCCGCCCCCCTCGGGGGTCCCCTGTCGGGCAGTCAACTGTCCCTGCCCCGCTGCGTCTCGAACTCGGCGGTAACCACCGCCGCCGCCCAGGCTGGACGATCGACAGTGCGGTGGTTCGACAAGGACCCTAGTAACCCAACCGTGATCGGTTCAAATCCTTGTAAGAAAAAAGACGGAAGAAAGTCCAAGTGCATTTGTGATTGCGACCGAGCGTGATCACAAATGCACGGTGAGCTGAGATTTCACCGCCTCGGGACGCGGAAGGGCCCGCCGGAGGTGTCCCACATCACAGCGGGATTCCGGCGGGCCCGGGCGTGTCACGAGGCGTCAGTTGCCCCGGCTCACACCAGATGTCCGTTATGCCGTACTCGGCTGACCGGCCGTCAGACCCGTCGGATGGTCTTGATCGGCATCACGTCGGCGGGGGCCACCTTGACCACGTCGCCGGTGCGCGGCGCGTGCAGCATCATGCCGTTGCCGATGTACATGCCGACGTGGTGCGCGTCGTTGTGGTAGATGATCAGGTCGCCCGGCTGCGCGTTGGCGATGTCCTTGCCCACGTTGGTGCCGACGCTGGCCTGCGACTGCGAGGTGCGCGGCAGCGAGACGCCCGCCTGCGCGTAGGCCCAGACCATCAGGCCGGAGCAGTCGAAGTTGTTCGGGCCGGTGGCGCCCCAGACGTACGCGCGGCCCTGCTTGCTGAGCGCGGCCTGCATCGCGACGCCCGCGTAGCCGGCGGCCTGCGGCAGGGTGCTCGGGTCGACCCGGCTGGCACTGCGGGAGGAGCGGTCGCCGCTGGTGATGGCGGCACGGTCGGCGGCGCTCAGCTGGTTGAGGAGGTCCTTGGCCTCCTGCAGCTTGCGCTGGACCTCGACCTTGGAGTCGTTCAGCGCCTTGGTGTTGCGGTCCAGCTCGGCCAGCACCTGGGCGGCCTCGGCCTTCTGCTGGTCCAGCCGGCGCTGCTGGTCCTGGAGCGAGCGCAGGGTCTGCGCCTGGGTCTGGTTGACCTGGTCGGCACTGGAGGCCTTGCTCAGGTAGCCGTCCGGGTCGGAGGCGAGCATCAGCGCCACCGACGGGTCCACCCCGCCGTTGCGGTACTCGTCCGCCGCCACGGCCGCCAGACCGGTCTGGAGCTGCGTCATCTGCTCCTGGCCGCGGGCCACCTGGTCCTGCAGCTGGTCGGCCTGCTTGCGCAGCTGGTCGGCCCGCTCCTTGGCGCCGTTGTACTTCTCGGCGGCCTGCTCGCCCTCTTCGTAGAGCTTGTCGACCTGCGCCTTGACCTCGTCCTTGGACGGCTTCGCGGGCGCCGCGTAGGCACCGGCCTGCGCGGAGAGCGCGACCGCGGTCGCAGCGGCGGCGGTGAGCACGGTGACCCGTGCGCGGCTCGGCTGCTTGGGACGGCGGTGGGAAGCCAAGGTGACGAACTCCTTAAGCACTCCTGGACGCTCACCCGTTCGGGCGTTAGTCCAGAAAATAGGTTTGACGCCTGACCCTAGTGAGTCAGGACCCGTCGCGCCACTCCCCTACCGGAACGAACTTCCCTACGCACAGCGGCTTTCACGGTACGGACACAAACGCGCCACCCTCTTCTGACCTGGGGTCAGAAGAGTTCACGGCCTGGACAGCCGCCGGAGCAGCAGCATCGAGGAGACCGGGCGCGCTCCCGCCTTCTTCACGCCGTCCGCGACCTCCTTGTCGGTGGAGACCACCACCACCGGACGCCCCTGCGGCTCCGCCCGGACCAGCCGCCGGATCAGCTCGTCCGCCGTCTCCCCGGTCCGGCTGAACCGCACCCGCACCCCGCGCGGCGGCGCCATGATGACCGGCGCGTCCAGGTCCTGGCCGTCGAAGACACAGGTCACCTCGGCCTGGCTGCGCTGGGCCAGCATCGCCAGCCCGCCCAGCAGCCGCATCCGCTGCTGCTCCAGCGGCAGCGTCGGGTACCCGGTCTTGGTCACGTTGTAGCCGTCCACCACCAGGTGGACCTGAGGGATCGCCAGCAGCTGGTCCAGCAGCGCCGGATCGTCCTCCGACAGCGCCCGCCGGGCCACGTCGTGCGGCGAGGCCGAGCCCGGCACCACCGCGTCCACCAGATCGGCCGGATGGAGCTGCGTCACCGGCAGCGCCAGCTCCCGCTGGAGCCCCTGGGCCGACTGCAGCACCGTGTCCAGCAGCAGCCGCAGCCGCATGTCCTCCACGCTGCGGCCCTCCCGGACCGAACGGCGGCCGGTCTCCAGCGCGGCCTCCAGCTCGGTGATCCGGTGCCGCAGCCGCCGCGCCTCCGCCTCGGCCGCGCTCACCTCGGTGGCGGCCGCGCTCCTGGCCTCGGCCAGCTCGGCCTGCGCCTTGCGCGCCTCGGCCTGGGCCCGCCGGGTGTCGCTCTCCAGGCTCCGCACCTTCTTGCGCAGCGACTCCGCCTCGCGCCGGACACCCTCGCCCTCGGCCCGCTGCCGGTCCAGATCGGCCCGGGCCTGCGCCCTGGCCTCCGCGAGCTCCTCCTGGAGCTTCTCCACCAGCCGCTCGGCCTCGGCCGCCGCACCCTCGGCACCGGCCCGCTCGGCCTGCTCACCGGCCTCCGCCACCAGCGCGGCCCAGCCGGCCGGCCGGACCAGGTAGGCGGCGGCGGCCACGTCCATCGGATCGGCCGCCCCCGGCACGCTGCCGGACTCCAGGGCCTTCACCAGATCGGGCTGGCCCAGCCGCAGACGATCGGCTATCCGCTGCCGGAAGGCGGGCTCCGCCTCCAGCGCGGCGGCCAGCGCGGTGGCCGCGTACTTGGCCCGGCGGGCGGGGGTGAACTTGGCGTACTGCCGCAGCGAGGACGGGAGTTCACCGACCGGGAGGCCGCCGAGGGCGTCGGCGGCGATGCCCACCACGCGGTGACGTACGCCCTCCGGGAGCGGCCGGCCCAACTGCTCGGGGGCCTGGTCCGGGGACGGCTCCGGGGGCTGCTCGGCGGTGGGCTCGTGCGTCGCCGGGGTCAGGGCGTCCACGGGCCGGGCGTCTTCGGGCACGGCGGCCGCAGGGGCCGGGCCCGCCGGGGGTCGCTGCCCCTGCGGTTCGGCTGTCCCCCTGGCTGCGTCCACCACGTCCTCGGCTCCGATCCTGCTGCGCGGGGTCCGCACGGCCGGTTGCCGCTGCCCTCAAACACACCGCTCTCTGCAATTGTCGCGGGTACCGTGCCCCGGCCCGACCCGCGCCACACACCGGGCCGGCCGGGGCACCCGCGACCTCAGGAGTCCTGCGGCTCCGCGGTGGCGTCCTCCGCCCCCGGACGGGCCACCAGCTCGACCTGGTCGACCGCGTTGCACCAACGGCAGCGGACCGACTCGACGGTCTCGGCCAGCACCTCGGTCTCCTCCACCTTGGACTCACCGGCCAGGTCGAAGTGGAGGAACTCCACCGTACGGGCGGAGCGCGTCACGTCGAAGCGGGTCAGGTTGCCGCAGAGCGTGCAACGCCAGCGGGTCTCGGCGGTGGGGAGTGCGATGGTCATGTGCCAAGTCCTCTCGTTGGTGCCGCGCGATCGGCGGTCACCCAGGGTCCGGGAGGCCAAGCCTATTGCCTGGCCGGGTGCCCGGGGACCGGCCGTCCGCGATCCGGTCGGACGGCTTCCGGGTCCCCCACATGCAGCAGGCCCGGGTGTGCCCGGCGGAGCGCCGAGGAATGCCTGCACCCATGGCCACCCCCGTCCTCGACCCGCCCGGCGCCCGCGACCTCCGCCCGCCGGAACCGGTCCCCGTGGTCACCTGGACGCTCATCGGCCTCAGCCTGCTGGTCCTTCTGGTCTCCCCGAGCTCCGGGCTCAACCCCCGCTACGGCACCGGCCCGGCCCGGGTCTGCGCCGAACAGCGCTACGAGCAGCGCTGGGGAGCAGTCCCCGCCGAGCTCCTGGCGAACCGTCCGCTGACGGTGGAACAGCTCCGGCAGCTGCCGCCCGCCTCGGCGCAGTGCCCGCCCCTGGCCCCGTCCCCGCACAAGCTGCCGCTGCTCTCCCCGCTGACCGGGCTCTTCGTCCACGCCGGGTGGGCGCACCTGCTGGGGAACCTGCTCTTCCTCTTCGTCTTCGGGCCCGGGGTGGAGCAGCGGTTCGGACGGGTGCGGTTCCTGCTCGGCTACCTGATGGTGGGTCACCTCGCCACCTACGGCTGGGCGCTCGCCCAGGCGGGCGGACCGGAGTCGGTCCGGGCCCTGGTCGGGGCCTCGGGGGCGATCGCCGGGGTGCTCGGCGCCTACCTGCGGCTGTACCCGAGGGCGCGGGTCACCACGCTGGTGCCGGTCCTGCTCTTCCTGCCGCTGCGGTTCCCGGCCTGGCTGGTGCTCGGACTCTGGTTCCTGCTCCAGTGGCTCTCGGTCCGCCAGGAGGGGACGGGGGTGGCCTACGCGGTGCACGTCATCGGTTTCGCCGCCGGGTACCTGGGCACCTGGGCGGCCGTTACGCTGACCCGGAACCAACGGACAGGAGCTTCAGAGTGATCACCGCGATCGTGCTCATCAGGACCAGCGTCGACCGGATCCCCGAGATCGCCGAGGAGATCGCGGCCATCGAGGGCGTCAGCGAGGTCTACTCCGTGACCGGCGGCTACGACCTCGTCGCCATGGTCCGGGTCCGCCACCACGACGACCTCGCCGCGGTCATCCCGGCCCGGGTCAACAAGATCCCCGGCGTCCAGCACACCGAGACCCAGATCGCCTTCCGCACCTACTCCAAGCACGACCTCGAAGCCGCGTTCGCCCTCGGCCTCGACTGACCGGAGCTGGACCGAACAGGGCTGCGCCCGGCAGGGCAGCGACCCAGGGGCGCGAGGAACTGCGCGCAGGGGAACGGCAGCACCTGCAACTGACTGACGGAGCCTCAGTTGCAGGTGAGCCGCCTTGACCACTCTCCTGCCTAGCGCCCCCGGCGGGAGTCCGCGACGCAACGGCCGCCTTCGTTGCGGTAGTTCCAGGCCGCACCGTCGGAGACGAGTTCGCGGACGGCCGCCAGGAAGCGGTCGAGGTGCTCGTCCGGGGTGCCGGCGCCGAAGGAGACCCGGATGGCGTTGAGGCTGCGCTCGCCCGGCAGCGACGGCTCGGGGGCGCCGCACTCGGAGGGCGCCGCCTCCTCCCCGCCGAGCAGGGTCCGCACCAGCGGGTGCGCGCAGAACAGGCCGTCGCGGACGCCGATGCCGTACTCGGCGGAGAGCGCGGCGGAGAAGTGCGAGCTGTTCCAGCCCTGCACCACGAAGGACAGCACACCGACCCGCGCGGCGTCCTCGCCGAACAGGCTGAGCACCCGGACCTCGGGGATCTCGGCCAGGCCGGCCTTCAGACGGGCGATCAGCTCCTGCTCGCGGGCCTCCAGCGCGTCGAACCCGGCCTCGGTCAGCGCCCGGCAGGCGGAGGCGACGGCGTAGGCGCCGATCACGTTCGGGGAGCCGGCCTCGTGGCGGGCCGGGCCGGTCTGCCACTCGACGGCGACGGAGCCGTCCAGCTCGCGGGCCACGGTGCGGCTGGCGCCGCCGCCGGCCAGGTACGGCTCGGCCGCGTCCAGCCAGTCCGAACGGCCCGCCAGGACACCGGCGCCGAACGGCGCGTAGAGCTTGTGGCCGGAGAAGGCGATCCAGTCGACGTCCAGCTCGCGGACCGAGACCCGGTGGTGCGGGGCCAGCTGGGCGGCGTCCAGGACGACCCGGGCGCCGTGGCGGTGGGCGGTCTCGGTCAGTTCGGCGATCGGCCAGAGCTCGCCGGTGACGTTGGAGGCGCCGGTGACGCAGAGCAGGCGGTGCTCGGCGGGCCCCTCCTCAGTGTCACTGCGACGGAGAGCCAGCTCGAAGGCCTCGACCGCCTCGGCGTGCGAGCGGGGGGCGCGCAGGTAGGTGACCTTCAGGCCGTTGTGCGCCCAGGGCAGCAGCGAGGCGTGGTGCTCGGTCTCGAAGGCGAAGACCTCGGTGCCGGCCGGGACGGCGGCGGCCAGCAGGTTGAGCGAGTCGGTGGTGGCGCGGGTGAAGACCACCTGGTCGCCCTCGCGCAGGTCGAGGAACTCCTCGACGGTGCGGCGGCTCTGCTCGAACAGGTCGGTGGAGAGCTGGGAGAGGTAGCCGGCGCCGCGGTGGACCGAGCCGTAGTACGGGGCGTAGGCGGCGACGTCGTCCCAGACCCGCTGGAGCGCCGGGGAGCTGGCGGCGTAGTCGAGCGCGGCGTAGGTGACCTTCTCGCCGGAGGCCAGCGGGACCTGGACGTCGTGGCCGAGAACGGGGAGCGGGGCGCAGGTGCGGGTGGCGATCGACATGGGGGTGCACTCCTCTGACGGTCCGGGACCTCGGGGTGCAGCTGTGCCGCCGACGTCCGCGCTTGCGCTGCGGACGGATCGCCGCAGAGCCCGGTCCTCACCCAGGGCACCCCGCCACGGACGGAGGGTTGCCGGACAGCAAGCTGGGGCTTGTCGCTGTCACTCATGACCTGTCGTGAACTCTAGATGCGCTTCCGGAGAGTGGTCAAACGACGTTCCACTATCTGGACGAGTCAGGGCACGAAGAAGGCCCGGACCATGGTCCGGGCCTTCAACTGGCTTGTCAGGAACGGGTGGTGGCCTCGGCCCAGTTCTTGAGGAGGGTCTCGGCGGCGCCCGAGTCGATGGCCTCAGCGGCACGGGCCATCCCGGCCTTGAGCTGCTCCGGGAGCGGGGCGTCGGTGAGGTCCAGGGCGGTCAGCGCGGCCGCGGAGTTGAGCAGCACCGCGTCCCGGACCGGGCCGTGCTCGCCCGCCAGCAGGCGGCGGACCACGGCGGCGTTGAAGGCCGGGTCGCCGCCGCGCAGCGCCTCGATGCCGACCGGCTCGATGCCGACCTCGCGCGGGTCGAAGGTGGTCTCGGTGACCTGACCGTCCTTCACCGTCCAGACGTGCGAGGTGGTGGAGATGGTCAGCTCGTCCAGGCCGTCGTCGCCGCGGAAGACCAGCGCACTGGCGCCGCGGCGGGCCAGCACCCCGGCGATCAGCCCGGCGAGGCGGGTGTCGAAGCAGCCGATCGCGTGGGCCGTCACCCGGGCCGGGTTGGTCAGCGGGCCGAGGATGTTGAAGGCGGTGGGCACCCCGAGGTCACGGCGGGCCGGGGCCGCGTGCCGCATCGCGGGGTGGAACACCGGGGCCGGACAGAAGGTCAGGCCGACCTCCTCGGCGATCTCGGCCACCCGGCCCGGCGGGACGTCCGGGCTGACGCCGAGCTGCTCCAGCACGTCGGTGGCGCCCGAGGCGGAGGAGGCGGCGCGGTTGCCGTGCTTCACCACCTTGGCCCCGGCAGCGGCGGCGACGATGGCCGACATGGTGGAGATGTTCACCGTCTTGGCGCGGTCGCCGCCGGTGCCGACGATGTCCACCGCCGGGCCGGGGATGGTGAGTTGGACGGCGTGGGCGTACATCGAGTCGACCAGGCCGGCGATCTCGTCGACGGTCTCGCCCTTGGCCCGCAGGGCCACCACGAAGCCGGCCACCTGGACCGGGGTGGCCTCGCCGCTCATGATCCGGTCCATGGCCCAGGCGGCGTCGGCCTGGGTGAGGTTCTCACCGGCGAGCAGTGCGCTCAACAGGTCGGGCCAGGTGCGGGCCATGGCTTGCTCCAGTTCTTCGTACGGGACGTGGACTGGAGCCAGCCTAGCGATCTGACGGACGGCGGTGCGGCGTTGTTCTTCCCTGTGAGACGGCCGCCCGGGGGTTGACGGAACGTCAGTGCCGGAGTGCAGCGCCCACGGGGCTGGGCGCGCAGTTCCCCGCGCCCCCGGAGCCCGCTGCGCGGGGCTCCACTACGCGGGGGTGCGCCGGGCTACGCGGGCTCGCAGCAGCGTGGCTGCGGATTCGGCGAAGGGGACCGGGTCGACCGGGTGGGAGATGGCGGCGTCGGCGCGGGACCAGGCGGCGAGCCAGGAGTCCTGGGGGCGGCCGATGAGGACGAGGACCGGCGGGCAGCCGTAGATCTCGTCCTTGATCTGGCGGGCCACGCCGAGGCCGCCGGCCGGGACGGCCTCGCCGTCGAGGACGCAGAGGTCGATGCCGCCCTTCTCCAGGGCGCGCAGGACGGCGGGCACCGTCGCGCACTCCAGTACCTCGACCTCGGGGAGGTCGGCGGCGGGGCGGCGGCCGAGGGCAAGGGTGACCTGCTCGCGGGTGTTGCGGTCGTCGCTGTAGACGAGGACGGTGAGCGTCTCGTCCGTCGTGTGCGCCATGGGCCCTGCTCCCGGTGCTCGTCCTCTTATATGGGTGGTGCGCGCGCGTCGGCTCGACCGGGCC
Source organism: Kitasatospora sp. NPDC088742 (assembly GCF_055584905.1). NCBI lineage: Bacteria > Bacillati > Actinomycetota > Actinomycetes > Kitasatosporales > Streptomycetaceae > Kitasatospora > Kitasatospora sp. NPDC088742. The sequence goes on from NZ_JBVJLD010000017.1 coordinate 96,096, forward strand.
CGGATGTGATCCGGACCACGTTCACTTCCGGATGCTACTCCGCAGCACCGCCCGTGGAGAGCCCCTCGCGCGATCTCGCCGGGACGAGCCTCCCGCCGACTCACCCGCTCGGGCGACGGAGCGTCACCCGGTGGGCCGAGTCCACCCGGACGGCGGAGGGAACCCGGGCCCCTAGCCGACGGGCCGTCAGACGGCGTGGAGTGACACGCGGAGCGAACGGGTGCGGCACCTTCCGATGAACCATCAGAAAACGGACACCGGGCCGGTGGAGGCGCTCTCCGACGCCCCGTCGGCCGCCATCGGGGCATACCGCACGCACCGGACACTCCGAGGTGGACCCCCCGGCGTGAAGACGGAATAAGGGACCGACATAATGTCCGTCGTGGCGACAGCAACAGCAACAGAAACCGGACACGCGCACGGAGCGGTCAACAGGCCGAACCTCGTCAGCGTCGGAACCATCGTCTGGCTGAGCTCGGAGCTGATGTTCTTCGCGGCCCTGTTCGCGATGTACTTCACCCTCCGCTCGGTCAAGGGGGCTGAGTTCTGGGCCGAGAAGGCCCACGCTCTCAACGTGCCCTTCTCCTCGGTGAACACCACGATCCTGGTGCTCTCCTCCCTCACCTGCCAGCTCGGCGTCTTCGCCGCCGAGCGCGGTGACGTGAAGAAGCTCCGCTCGTGGTTCGTCATCACCTTCGTGATGGGCGCGATCTTCATCGGCGGTCAGATCTTCGAGTACACCGAGCTGGTCAAGAAGGACGGCCTCTCGCTGTCCTCCGACCCGTACGGCACGGTGTTCTACCTGACCACCGGCTTCCACGGCCTGCACGTGACGGGTGGTCTGATCGCGTTCCTGCTGGTCCTGGCACGGACGTACGCAGCCAAGCGCTTCACGCACGAGCAGGCCACCGCCGCGATCGTGGTGTCGTACTACTGGCACTTCGTCGACGTCGTGTGGATCGGCCTGTTCGCGACCATCTACCTGATCAAGTAACCAGCTAGATCAGGTCGCTGGCCGCCGGCCGGAGCCCGACACGATCGCACCGACCGACCGCGTGCGGCCCCGCAGCACCCGTGCAGAACGGGCGCGCGGGGCTCGCTCACCCAGCCGACCAGATCCTGACCCCGGGGTTAAATCCGTGAAAAAGCTCTCAGCACGACGGCGCCACCCACTGGCGGCGCTGCTCGTCCTAATCTTCGCCCTGGCGGCAACCGGGGGACTGTACGCCGCGTTCGCGCCTGCCGAGAAGGCCCAGGCCGACAGCTCGTCGCAGTCGCTCGCGATCGATGAGGGCAAGAAGCTCTTCGCCGTCGGCTGCTCCTCCTGCCACGGCCTCAACGGCGAGGGCACCTCGGACGGTCCGAGCCTGGTCGGCGTCGGCGCCGCCGCAGTCGACTTCCAGGTCGGCACCGGCCGCATGCCGGCCCAGCAGCCCGGCGCTCAGGTGCCGAAGAAGAAGGTCATCTACGGCCAGCCCGAGATCGACCAGATGGCCGCCTTCGTGGCCTCGCTCGGCCCCGGCGCGGCCGTTCCGGCCGAGGAGCAGTACACCTCCACCAACCCGGACGACGTCGCCAAGGGCGGCGAGCTGTTCCGGACCAACTGCGCCCAGTGCCACAACTTCGCCGGCCAGGGTGGTGCCCTGACGCGGGGTAAGTACGCCCCCTCGCTCGAGGGCGTGGAGGCCAAGCACATCTACGAGGCCATGCAGACCGGCCCGCAGAACATGCCCTCCTTCCCGGACACCACCATGCCCGAGGAGCAGAAGAAGCAGATCGTGGCCTTCGTCCGCCACACCACCAACGACGAGCCGAACCCCGGCGGTCTGACCCTGGGCAGCCTCGGTCCGGTGACCGAGGGTCTGTTCGGCTGGATCTTCGGCCTCGGCACGCTCATCGCGGTCGCGATCTGGGTCGCCGCCCACACCACCAAGGCCAAGAAGTCATGAGCCACGACATGTCCAAGGACAACCTGCCGGAGTCGCACGACTCCCACGGCACCGCGGTCGCCACGCACGGCGACCCGTTCGCCGACCCGGGCCTGCCGGCCCACCAGCCGCGCCGCACCGACATCGACGAGCGGGCCGCCAAGCGGGCCGAGCGTCAGGTCGCGACGCTGTTCATCCTGTCGATGCTGTCGACCATCGGGTTCATCGCGTCCTTCGTGATCTTCCCGATCGACAAGATCGTCTACATCTTCCCGATCGGTCACGTCAGCGCGCTGAACTTCTCGCTCGGCCTGACCCTCGGCGTCGCTCTGTTCTGCATCGGAGCGGGCGCGGTCCACTGGGCCCGCACCCTGATGTCGGACCACGAGATCCCGGCCGAGCGTCACCCGATCGAGGCTGACGACGAGGTCCGCGCCGACGTCATCGAGCAGTTCAAGACGGGTGCCGCCGAGTCCGGCTTCGGCCGTCGCAAGCTGCTCCGCAACACCCTGATCGGGTCGATGGCCCTGGTGCCGCTCTCCGGCGTGGTGCTGCTCCGCGACCTCGGGCCGCTGCCCGAGGACAAGCTGGAGCACACCGGCTGGAAGGAGGCCACCCAGGCGAAGCCCCTGCAGCTGATCAACATGAACACCAACGAGCCGATGAAGCCCGAGGACATCATCGTCGGCTCGCTCACCTTCGCGAAGCCGGAAGGCCTCGAGGAGGACGCGCACGACTTCCAGGTCCAGATCGCCAAGGACGCGCTGATGCTCGTCCGGATCGCGCCCGGTGACCTCAAGGACGAGAAGTCCAAGGAGAAGGGCTTCGAGGGCATCCTGGCCTACTCGAAGATCTGCACCCACGTCGGCTGCCCGATCAGCCTGTACGAGCAGCAGACCCACCACGCGCTCTGCCCCTGCCACCAGTCGACCTTCGACCTGGCGGACGGCGCCCGCGTCATCTTCGGTCCGGCCGGTCACCCCCTGCCGCAGCTGAAGATCACTGTCGACGAATCGGGCCACCTGGTCGCCACCGGCGACTTCGACGAGCCCGTCGGTCCGAGCTACTGGGAGCGCAGCCGATGAGCACGAGCAGCACCTCGGGTGCCGCCAAGCCGGCCAGCACCCGCGCCAAGCCCGCCAACAAGGTCGAGGCCGCGGCCGACTGGGCCGACGGCCGGCTGGGGATCTACTCCCTGGCCAAGGCCAACCTGCGGAAGATCTTCCCGGACCACTGGTCCTTCATGCTGGGCGAGATCTGCCTCTACACCTTCATCATCATCATCCTGACGGGTGTCTACCTCACCCTGTTCTTCACCCCGAGCATGGGCGAGACCGTGTACCACGGCTCCTACGCCCCGCTGCAGGGGATCAGGATGTCCGAGGCCTACGCCTCGACCCTGGACATCTCCTTCGAGGTCCGCGGTGGTCTGCTGATCCGTCAGATCCACCACTGGGCCGCGCTGGTGTTCGTCGCCGCGATGATCGTGCACATGATGCGCGTCTTCTTCACCGGCGCGTTCCGCAAGCCGCGCGAGGTCAACTGGGTCTTCGGCTTCCTGCTGCTGTTCCTGGGCATGTTCGACGGGTTCATGGGCTACTCGCTCCCCGACGACCTGCTCTCGGGCACCGGCATCCGCTTCATGGAGGGCGCCGTCCTGGCGGTGCCGCTGGTCGGCACCTACCTCCAGATGTTCCTGTTCGGCGGGGAGTTCCCCGGCACCGACATCGTGCCGCGGTTCTTCACCATCCACGTGCTGCTGCTGCCCGGCATCATGCTCGGCCTGCTGGTCGCGCACCTGATCCTGGTCTTCTACCACAAGCACACCCAGTGGGCGGGCCCGGGCAAGACCGAGCAAAACGTCGTCGGCATGCCGCTGATGCCGGTCTACATGGCCAAGGCCGGTGGCTTCTTCTTCCTGGTCTTCGGCATCATCGCCGCGGTCTCGGCGATCGCCACGATCAACCCGATCTGGGCGTACGGCCCGTACCGCCCGGACCAGGTGTCGACGGACGCCCAGCCCGACTGGTACATGGGCTTCTCCGAAGGCCTGATCCGCGTCATGCCGGGCTGGGAGATCGGCCTCTGGGGCCACACGCTGAACCTCGGCGTGTTCATCCCGCTGATGATCTTCCCGCTGGTCCTGGTCGCGATCGCGGTCTACCCGTTCATCGAGAGCTGGGTCACCGGCGACAAGCGCGAGCACCACATCCTGGACCGCCCGCGCAACGCTCCCGTCCGCACCGCCTTCGGCGCGGCCTGGATCAGCCTGTACCTGGTGCTGCTGATCGGTGGTGGCAACGACCTGTTCGCCACGCACTTCCACCTCTCGATCAACGACATCACGTACTTCGTCCGGGTGGGCTTCTTCGTCGTCCCGGTGATCACGTTCATCGTCACCAAGCGCTGGTGCCTCGGCCTCCAGCGCCGCGACAAGGAGAAGGTGCTGCACGGTCGCGAGACCGGCATCATCAAGCGCCTGCCGCACGGTGAGTTCGTCGAGGTGCACGCGCAGCTCCCGCAGGGCGCACTGCACACGATCACCGCGCACGAGCAGCCGCAGCCGATCGAGCTGCCGGCCGAGGTGGACGAGAACGGCGTCAAGCGCAAGGTCGGCGTCCTCGCCAAGACCCGCTCGAAGCTCTCCAAGGGCTTCTACGGCGAGGGCAGCCAGATCCCCAAGCCCACCGCCGAGGAGCACCACGAGATCACCAGCGGCCACGGCCACCACTGATCTCACCCGCAGCAACGCCACGGCCGATGGCCCCCACCGCTTCCGCGGTGGGGGCCATCGGCCTTTCCGGCAGAATGGGGCCAACGAACCGTCAGGAGACCACGTGCAGCTGTCCGTCGACCACCAGTCGGCCACTCCCCCGTACGAGCAGGTACGGCTCCAGATCGCCGAACAGGCCCGCACCGGAGCCCTGGCCGCCGGCCTGAAGCTCCCCACCGTCCGGGCCCTGGCCGAGGAGCTCGGCCTCGCCGCCAACACGGTGGCCCGGGCCTACCGCGAACTGGAGGCCGACGGCGTGGTCGAGACCCACGGACGACGCGGCACCCTCATCGCCGCCACCGGCGACACCGCCCACAAACTCGCCGCCGCCGCGGCCGCCGACTACGCCCAGCGCACCGCCCGCCTCGGGCTGACCGAAGCCGAGGCCCTCACGACGGTCACCAACGCACTCAAGGTTGCCCATCGCTGACCCAGGGGCGCGGGGAACTGCGCGAACCGGAAGGCGGCTCACCTGCGACTGAGGGCACGTCAGCCGGTTGCACGTGCTGCCTTTCCCCTGCGCGCAGTTCCCCGCGCCCCTGGGTCGCCGCAACTGAACGTCGCGCCCCCGTTCAACCGATCTGCGGCGCCGCACCGGCGACCTGCGTCGTGGCCGGGGCCGCCGTGGAGACGGGCTTGCCGAGGGCGGAGTGCTGGACGTACTGGTCCCAGGGGACGTTCCAGTCGCCGAAGCCGTTGCCGAAGGGCTCCATCGCGGCGCCGCGGCTGTTGACCACCTGGACGAGGTCGCCGATGCGGGTCTGCTCGTAGAACCACTTGGCGTTCTCGGTACTCATGCCGGTGCAGCCGTGGCTGACGTTCTCGCTGCCCTGGGAGCCGACCGACCAGGGGGCGGCGTGCACGTACTCGCCGCTCCAGGTGACCCTGGTGGCCCACTTCACCTGGAGGTCGTAGGCCTCGGTGCTGCCCTCCCGGATGCCGATCGACTCGCCGTTCATCCGGACCTGGGCCTCCTGGCCGAGCACCACCTTGATGCCGTTGCGGGTGGAGAACCCGGGCTTGCCGGTGGTGACCGGGATGGACCGCTCCTCGACGCCGTTGCGCTTGTAGGTGAGGTAGTGCGAGGCGGCGTCCACCGTCACCTCCACCCGGTCGCCCGTCCGCAGCGTCCGGGTGGCCGTCTCGCCGCCGTACAGGTCGCCGGCGATGTGCTGGCCCTGGCGGTCGTAGGTGAGGCGGACGGTGGCGTTGGCGGGCCAGTACTCCTTGGGGCGGAAGTTCAGGTTCCTGGAGTCGACCCAGTACCAGGCGCCGGTCACGGCGGGCTCGGAGACCACCTTGAGGCCGCGCTCGACCTCCTGACGGGCCGCCGGGTCCTCGACCTTCTCGGAGAGCTTCACGGTGAGCGGCTGGCCGACGCCGTAGACGCCGCTGCCGGAGGAGTCGGGGCCGAGCTCGGCGGTGAGCAGGTGGGTGGCGGCGGCGGTGGTGAACTGCCGGGTGGTACCGCCGCGGCCGCCCCGGCCGTCGTCGGCGAGGACCAGGACCCGGTACTTGCTGCCGGCCCTGAGCGGGCCGGTCGAGTGCCAGCTGCGCTGATCGGCCGTCAGTTCTCCGGGCAGCAGCCGGCCGTCGGCACCGATCACCGTCACGTCGGTGAGCAGGCCGCCCTGTTCGGCGGAGACGGTGACGGGCTGCCCGGGGTCGGTCTCGCCGGTGGCGGAGAGCCGTACCAGCGAGGTGACGTCCACCGGTCCGGCGGGGCCGACGGCGGTCTCCGGCGCCCCTCCCGAGGAGCATCCGGCCAGAAGGGCCAGCGCCGCTGCCGTCGCGAGTCCGTGCCTGGTCTTCACGGCTGCCTCCTGGGGATGGATCCGACGACGTATCAGATCGTAGGAACAGCCGACCGGAGCGGGCACCTCCAACACCACCGGCGTGCGCCCGGCCGGGTGAACTCACCACCCGGTGAGCCGCTGCGGGATGCGGGAACGCCGAACGGCCGGACACCCCGTCAGGGATGCCCGGCCGTCAGGTCGGTGCGGGTGCCGGAACCTTACTGGTTCTGGTTCTCGCCCCGGTAGAACTCGAAGACCCAGCCGTACAGGCCGACCAGGATGATCGGGATGGCCCAGTACAGCAGCCACCAGCCGAAGATCACGCCCATGAAGGCCAGGGCGCCACCGATGGCCAGCGAGAGCGGCTGCCAGCTGTGCGGGGCGAAGAAGCCCAGCTCGCCGGAGTCGTCCGCGACCTCGGCCTCGGGGTTGTCGCCCGCGCCGGTGTCCACCCGCTTGGCGGTGAACGCCAGGTAGTAGCCGACCATGGCGCACAGGCCGAAGGCGAGGAACAGCGCCGTGGTACCGGCCGGCTCCTTCGACCAGATGCCGTAGACCACGGCCATGATCAGGATGAATACGGCGAAGCCGATGAAGATCTTGCCCTGTTCCTTCATCAGGCGTCCCCGTCCTTCTTCAGGCCCTTGCCCAGCTGCGGGGCGTCGTACTTCGCGGGGGTGACGCCCTCGAAGTGCTTGGCCGGCTCACCGTGGTACTCGAGGTAGTCGAGCGCGGCGATGTCCGGGTGGTGCAGGTCGAAGGCCGGGGACTCGGACCGCACCCGGGGCAGGGTGAGGAAGTTGTGCCGCGGCGGCGGGCAGGAGGTCGCCCACTCCAGCGAACGGCCGTAGCCCCACGGGTCGTCGACCTCGATCTTCTCGCCGTACTTGGCGGTCTTCCAGACGTTGTAGAGGAACGGCAGGATCGACAGACCGAGCAGGAACGACGCGATGGTCGAGACGGTGTTCAGCGTGGTGAAGCCGTCGGAGGCCAGGTAGTCGGCGTAGCGGCGGGGCATGCCCTCCGCGCCGAGCCAGTGCTGGACCAGGAAGGTGCCGTGGAAGCCGATGAACAGCGTCCAGAAGGTGATCTTCCCGAGCCGCTCGTCGAGCATCTTGCCGGTCATCTTCGGCCACCAGAAGTGGAAGCCGGCGAACATCGCGAACACCACGGTGCCGAACACCACGTAGTGGAAGTGCGCCACCACGAAGTAGGAGTCCGAGACGTGGAAGTCGATCGGCGGGGAGGCGAGCAGAACACCCGTCAGACCACCGAAGAGGAAGGTGACCAGGAAGCCGACAGTCCAGAGCATCGGGGTCTCGAAGCTCAGCGAGCCCTTCCACATGGTGCCGACCCAGTTGAAGAACTTCACACCGGTCGGGACCGCGATCAGGAAGGTCATGAACGAGAAGAACGGCAGCAGTACCTGTCCGGTCACGTACATGTGGTGCGCCCACACGGTGACCGAGAGGCCGGCGATCGCGATGGTGGCCGCGATCAGGCCCTGGTAACCGAACATCGGCTTGCGGCTGAAGACCGGGATGATCTCCGAGACGATGCCGAAGAACGGCAGCGCGATGATGTACACCTCGGGGTGGCCGAAGAACCAGAACAGGTGTTGCCAGAGGATGGCGCCACCGTTGGCCGGGTCGAAGACGTGGGCCCCGAACTTCCGGTCCGCCTCCAGGGCGAACAGCGCGGCCGCGAGGACCGGGAAGGCCAGCAGCACCAGCACTGCGGTCAGCAGGACGTTCCAGACGAAGATCGACATCCGGAACATCGTCATGCCGGGGGCGCGCATGCAGATGATGGTGGTGATGAAGTTGACCGAGCCGAGGATGGTGCCGAAGCCGGAGAAGGCCAGACCCATGATCCACATGTCGGCGCCGATGCCGGGCGAGCGCACGGCGTCGGAGAGCGGCGAGTAGGCGAACCAGCCGAAGTCGGCGGCACCCTGCGGGGTGAGGAAGCCGGCCACCGCGATGATCGAGCCGAACAGGTAGAGCCAGTAGGCGAACATGTTCAGTCGCGGGAAGGCGACGTCGGGGGCGCCGATCTGGAGCGGCATGATCCAGTTCGCGAAGCCCGCGAAGAGCGGGGTGGCGAACATCAGCAGCATGATCGTGCCGTGCATGGTGAACGCCTGGTTGAACTGCTCGTTCGAGAGGATCTGGGTCCCCGGACGAGCGAGCTCGGCGCGCATGACGAGCGCCAGCACACCACCGATCAGGAAGAACGCGAACGACGTCGCCAGGTACAGCGTGCCGATCGTCTTGTGGTCGGTGGTGGTCATCCACTTGATGATGGTGGACCCGGGCTTGCGGGTCCGCTCTGCGCCGGCCGTGACCGTGGCTCCGGCGGCCCCGCCCGCGGCTGCGGGCTCGTTGAGGATAGTCACTTCTCACTTCCCTGGCTGCTGAAGATGCCCGAGGGCACCGCGCCCTTCTGGCCCTTAGCGCGCAGCTCGGCCAGGTGCTTGTCGTACTCCGCCCGGTCGACGACCTTGACGTTGAACAGCATCCGGGAGTGGTCGTTGCCACAGAGCTCGGCGCACTTGCCGCGGAAGGTGCCGTACGAGGTCGGGGTGACCTCGAACTTGTTCACCACGCCCGGGACCACGTCCTGCTTCATCAGGAAGTTGACGGGCCAGAAGTCGTGGATGACGTCCCGCGAGGTGAGGCGGAACTGCACCGTCTCGTTGATCGGCAGGTAGAGCGTCGGAGGCTCGCCGGTGGTGCCGACCTCGTACGCGGCCTGGGTGTTGGCCGGGTCCGGGTTCTCGGTGTTCTCGTAGTTGAACGCCCAGCTCCACTGGAAGCCGACCACGTTGACCATGTGGTCGGGCTTGGCGGAGGTCTGGGTCAGCCGAGCCTCGTCGCGGGCGACGAAGTAGAAGAGGACCGAGACGATGACGAGGGGGACCGCGGTGTACAACGCCTCGATCGGCAGGTTGTACCGGGTCTGCGGGGGGATCTCCACCTTGCTGCGGCTGCGGCGGTGGAAGATCACGCTCCAGATGATCAGACCCCACATCAGTGCGCCGACCACCAGAGCCGCGATCCAGGAGCCCTGCCACATGCGGAGGACCAGCGGGCCCTCTGCGGTGACGGGGGTCGGAAGGCCAAGCCTGGGGAGGTCGTTGGCCGAGCAGCCGGTGGCGGTCGCGATGACGAGGCCCAGTGCCAGCGCCTGAGGCAGCTTCCGCCGCATCGTGCGCCGCGGCGAGCGGTCGGAGCCGTTGGGACTCACGTAGCGCCTTCCCGAAGTCTCGCCCGGGATCGCGTCACCACCGGGAGTCGCTGTGCGCCTCCCCGGCGACCCGGCCACGGGCACGGTTTGAATGCTTATGCGGGCCAAACGCTACTGCATCCTTATGCGGCACTCACGAGCAGCCCCCGCTAACGCGCCGTCCGGCTACCCGATCAGCCCTCAAAAGAGTGGAGTACCAGGTCAGAGCGGCCGACCAAGGCTCTCACGCCCTTGCCCGGATGCCTCGGCGCCACGCTCCGGCGGATCGGGCAAACCGTCAGGAACCAGGCTGTGACGCCCTTCTGGAGGATCCGGCTCCGCACGCATGTCTGATGCCCGGTCAACTGTCCGTCCACCGTACGGGTGAGCAGACCCGGCCGTCCGGGCCCCTCCGGCCGTCCTCGGAGCGGACCTCCCCCGACCCCCATCGGGTTAGATGTCGGCATGTACTTCGACGTGGCGTCCACGGCCCCGCTGCACCCCGTCGCCCGGCAGGCGCTGACCGCGGCCCTGGACGAGGGGTGGGCCGACCCGGCCCGGCTGTACCGCTCCGGGCGGCAGGCCCGGATGCTGCTGGACGCCGCCCGGGAGACGGTCGCCGAGGTGCTGGGCTGCCGGGCCGACGAGGTCTCCTTCACCGCCAGCGGCACCCAGGCCGTCCAGCTGGGCGTGCTCGGGGCCCTGACCGGCCGGCGGCGGACGGGCCGTCACCTGCTCCACTCGGCGGTCGAGCACTCCAGCGTGCTGCACTCGGCCGAACGCTTCGAGACCGAGGGCGGCGAGGTCACCTCCGCCCCGGTGGACCGCCTCGGCCGGGTCTCCCCCGAGGCCTTCGCCGCGCTGGCCCGGCCGGACACCGCGCTCGCCGTGCTGCAGTCCGCCAACCACGAGACCGGCACCGTCCAGCCGGTCGAGGAGACGGCCGAACTGCTCGGCGAGGTCCCGCTGCTGGTGGACGCCGCCCAGTCGGCCGGCCGGGTGGCCGTGCCCGGCGGCTGGTCGCTGCTGACCGCCAGCGCCCACAAGTGGGGCGGCCCGGCCGGGGTCGGCGTGCTCGCGGTCCGCAAGGGCGTCCGCTACGTCTCCCCGCTGCCCTCCGACGAGCGCGAGCGCGGCCGGGTGCCCGGCTACGTCAACGTCCCGGCGATCGTCGCGGCCGCCGCCTCGCTCCGCGCCGTCCGGGCTGAGGCCGAGTCGGAGAACGCCCGGCTGCACGCCCTGGTCGAGCGGATCCGCCGTCAGGTCCCGCGCCTGGTCCCCGAGGTGGAGGTGGTCGGCGACCCGGTGCACCGGCTGCCCCACATCGTCACCTTCTCCTGCCTCTATGTGGACGGCGAGGTGCTGCTGGCCGAGCTGGACCGGGCCGGCTTCGCGGTCTCCTCCGGCTCCTCCTGCACCTCCTCCACCCTGACGCCCAGCCACGTGCTGGCCGCCATGGGCGTGCTGACGGAGGGGAACGTCCGGGTCTCGCTCCCGTACGGCACCCCCGAGGCGGAGGTGGACCGCTTCCTGGAGCTGCTGCCCGGCCTGGTCGCCGGCGTCCGCGCCCCGCTCGGCCTCGACCTGCCGGCCCCGGCCGCCGCGGACTCCGCCGAACTGGTGCTGGACATGCTGGGCAAGCGCTGCCCGCTGCCGGTCATCGAGCTGGCCAAGCGGATCGGCGAGGTGCCGGTCGGCGGCAGCGTGGTGGTGCTGGCCGACGACGAGGCGGCCCGGCTGGACGTGCCGGCCTGGTGCGAGATGCGCGGCCAGGCCTACCGGGGCACCGCCCCGGCCGAGCTGTACGGGGCGGACCGGGGCACCGCGTACCTGGTGGAGCGGACAGCCTGAAGGGGGCCCCGGCGGCTGTCGGGACCCCCTTCGGAATGACGGTGCGTCAGCGCACCAGCTGGGCGCGCACCTCGGCGGCGGCCTCGTCGCCGTAGGCGAGGGCGAAGCGCTCCAGGAAGGCGCCGTGCTTGAGCTCGTACTCCTGGGTGCCGACGGTCTCGATCACCAGGGTGGCCAGCATGCAGCCGAGCTGGGCCGAGCGCTCCAGGCCGAAGCCCCAGGAGAGACCGGCCAGGAACCCGGCCCGGAAGCCGTCGCCCACGCCGGTCGGGTCGACCTTGCGCTCCTCGACCGGGCAGCCCACCGTGACGTCCGGCTCGCCGGCCCGCTGGATGCGCACGCCCTTGGAGCCCAGGGTGGTGATCCGGGTGCCGACCCGGCGCAGGATCTCCTCCGCGTCCCAGCCGGTCTTGGTCTCGATCAGCGCGGCCTCGTACTCGTTGGTGAACAGGTACGCGGCGCCGTCCACGATCACCCGGATGTCGTCGCCGTCCAGGCGGGCCAGCTGCTGCGAGGGGTCCGCGGCGAAGGCGTAGCCGCGGGTGCGGCACTCCTGGGTGTGGCGGACCATCGCGGCCGGGTCGTCGGCCCCGATCAGCACCAGGTCCAGGCCGCCGACCCGGTCCGCGATCGGCTTGAGCTCGATGTTGCGGGCCTCGGCCATCGCACCCGTGTAGAAGGAGGCGATCTGGTTGTGGTCCTGGTCCGTGGTGCACATGAACCGGGCGGTGTGCCGGGTCTGGGAGATGTGCACCGAGTCGGTGTCCACGTTGTTGCGCCCGAGCCAGCTGCGGTACTCCTCGAAGTCCGCGCCGGCCGCGCCGACCAGCACCGGGCGCAGGCCCAGCACGCCCATGCCGAAGGCGATGTTCGGCGCGACCCCGCCCCGGCGGATGTCCAGGGTGTCCACCAGGAACGAGAGCGACACCGTGTGCAGCTGCTCGGCGACCAGCTGGTCGGCGAAGCGGCCGGGGAAGGTGGTCAGGTGGTCGGTGGCGATCGAGCCGGCGACGGCGATGCGCACGGTGGACTCCTCAGGTGGCCGGGGACGGCCGGGTCAAGCGATGGAATTGACCCCCACACGTTACCGGCCCGTCGCCCGGGCGCCCACCACGCCTCCGGATCACCCGGCCGCGACACCCACGGGTACTACCGAACGGTAAGCCTGGCCCGGCCCGCCACACCGATCTAGGGTCGGTTCTGCCGGGGCCCGACCGCCCGGCCCTTCCAGGCCCGCGACCCACCCTCGCGGCCCGCCGATCGGAGCCCGTACCGATGATGCCGAACCGGCCGACCACCCTGCGCGTGCCCTCCGCCCTCCGGGGTGACGCGGACCTCGAGTCCCTTGACGCCCTGGTCAGGTCCTCCCGCCGGATGAACCACTTCTGGCCCACCACCGCCCTCCAGCCCGAGCCCGCCCGCCCCGCCCGGGGCGCGCTCTCGGTGCCGGCCGGCACCCGCCGCCTGGTGGCTGGCATGTCCGAGTACGGGAGCTGACGGACCGTCGGTGGAACCGGTTTCCTCCCGGACACGTCAGAGCGGCACGGCAGCACGCCGCACCCTCGGGAGGAAGACGCACCATGGACCAGAAGACCCGGCTCCGCCGGACCGTCGCCGTCGCCGGACTGCTGCTCGCGCTGGGCACCGCGACGGCCTGCGGCTCGGCCACCACCAATGGTTCGACCTCGCCCGGCGACGTCCCGGCGGGCACCCCGTCGGCCACCGCCTCGGCCTCCGCCTCCGCTTCGGCTTCGGCTTCGGCGAGCCCGTCCAACCCCGAGCCCCGGCCCTCCACTCCCCCACCGGTGAAGCCCTCGCCGACCCCCACCCCCACCTCGACCACCCCCGGCATCGCGGTGGGCGAGCCCGACCCGAGCGGGAAGGCACCCGGGGTCTCGTACCGGGTGGACGGGCTGCGGCTGACCGTCACCTTCTACGGCGGGGTCTGCGAGAAGTACGGGCTCAAGCTGGACGAGTCCAAGCCCGGCACCGTACAGGCCAAGGTCGTGGTCCGGGAGCCGCAGCCGGCCGGGCAGTCCTGCGCGGCGATCGCCAAGCTGCAGGAGGTCTCGGCCGACCTCAAGACGCAGCTGGAGGGCCGGACGGTCTTCGACCAGAACACCGGCCAGGAGCTGCCGCGGAACCAGGGCCCGGACGAGGTCGGCGGCCCCAAGCACTGAGCCCTGAGCGGGAACGACGAAGGCCCCCATCCACTCCTCGAACCAGAGGAGCGGGTGGGGGCCTTCGCGGTACGACTAGCTGAACGAGTCGCCGCAGGCGCAGGAGCCGGTGGCGTTCGGGTTGTCGATCGTGAAGCCCTGCTTCTCGATGGTGTCGACGAAGTCGACGGTGGCGCCGCCCAGGTAGGGGGCGCTCATGCGGTCGGTGACGACCTTGACGCCGTTGAAGTCCTTCACGACGTCGCCGTCGAGCGAGCGCTCGTCGAAGAAGAGCTGGTAGCGCAGGCCGGAGCAGCCGCCGGGCTGCACGGCGACGCGGAGCGCCAGGTCGTCGCGGCCCTCCTGGTCGAGCAGACCCTTGACCTTCTCCGCGGCGGAATCGGTGAGGAGCAGACCACTCTCGACGGTGGTCTCGTCCTGGACGCTCATCTGGTTACTCCCGGTATGTGACGACGAACTGCCGCCAGTGCCAACCAGCGGCCTCCCGGATTCATTTCCCCGGGCGGTGGTTCTCAAGTCGCGGAGGTGGTGCGTGTCCACCCTCCACGCCCCCCATGCTCGCACACCGCCGGGGCCTGGTCACCGGCCGATCCTGACAAACCCCCCGCCCGGGCCACGCCGTCACGGCAGGATGACCGGGTGATCATTCGTCAGCTCCAGGACACCTCCGCCGACGCGGCGGCCGTCGAGGCGGTGAGCCGGGCCGCCTTCCGTGACCTGGCCGGCCGGGAGGACGGCTCACCCCCCGACCCGGACCAGCGCATCCGCGAACTCGCCCGGACCGTGCACGCGATCCGGTACGACCAGCCCGGCTGCTGGGTCGCCGAGGAGGCCGGGGAGACCCTCGGGGTGGCGCTCTCGCTGCGCCGCGAGGACCTCTGGCTGCTCTCCCTCTTCGCCGTGCTGCCGAAGGCCCAGGGGCAGGGCATCGGCCGGCTGCTGCTGGAACGGGCGGGCACCTACGGGCGGGGCTGCCTGCGCGGGATGCTCTACGCCTCGGCCTCCCCCGCCGCCGCCCGGCGCTACCGGCGGGCCGGGTTCACCCTGCACCCGGCGATGCGGCTGACCGGGACGGTGGACCGGGCGGGCCTGCTCGACCCGGGCGACATCCCGGTGCACCCGGGCAACCGCACCCACCTGCACCTGCTGGACTCGGTGGACCGCCGGGCCCGGGGCTCGGCCCACGGGGTGGACCACGAGTTCATGCTGGCCCACTACGACGAGCTGCTGATCGCCGACACCCTGGCCGGGAGCGGCTACTGCTACCGCACCGGCGGCGCGGTGAAGTTGCTGGCCGCCACCTCCAAGCGGATCGCCACCCGGCTGCTGCGGGAGGCGCTGGCCCGTACCCCGGACGGGGCCGAGGTGGTGGTCGAGGGGCTGACGGCGGAGCAGGAGTGGGCGGTGGACGTCGGCTTGGAGGTGGGCCTCTCGCTCTCCACCGAGGGGTACCTGGCGGTCCGCGGCATGCGGCCGCCGGCCACCTACGTGCCGAACCCGGCGTTCCTCTGAGGAACGCCGGGTCCTGAGGGGTTGGTCACTACTTGTTCCGGTAGCTGCACTGATACGGGTTCCCACCCGGGCAGGAGAAGCCCTGCCTGGTGTGGGAGTCCTTGACACTCGCTTCCGAGTTCAGGCAGCCGCGGGCCCCGGGGGGCCAGTCCTTCTTCACCGGCTGCTGCTCCCGGTCCTCGTGCGCGGTCCTGTCGGTGGGGGCCACGATGCGCTCCTTCCGGCCCGGGCCCGGCTCTCGCCGGTGCTCCGGTTCCACATTAGGAGCCGGCCCGCTTCGGGGCCTGAGCTCCAGGCCCCGACTCCGTCCCGGGACCGGCCGCCCGGTCGGCCGGGACCGGCAGCACCGCCCGGACGGTGGTGCCCTCCCCCGTGCTGGTGACGGAGCAGGTGCCGCCGAGCTCCTCGGCCCGGTCCGCCATCGACCGCAGGCCCAGCCCGCGGCCGCCCGGCCGGGGGGCGAACCCCCGGCCGGTGTCCGTGACCTCGAGCACCACGTCGTCCCCGGTGACGGTGACGATGACCTCGGCGGACCGGGCTCCGGAGTGGCGCACCGCGTTGTTCAGCGCCTCGGCGCAGATCCGGTAGGCGGCCACCTCGATGGCGGCCGGCAGCGCGGGCAGCGGATCCGGGTGCACCCGGGTGGCGATCCGGAGCCGCGCGCCGGACAGATCCACGCCCAACTGGCGGACGGCGCCGCCCAGTCCACCGTGGTCCAGGGCCGCCGGGGCCAGGCCCGAGGTGATCCGGCGCAGCTCGGTCATCACCTCGCCCAGCCCGCCGGAGATCTCCCGCATCGGCCTGGCCTCGGCCGGCGGCCGGCCGTCGACCACGGTGTCCACCCGCAGCCGCAGCGCGGAGAGCACCGGGCCGATGCCGTCGTGCAGGTCGTGCCGCAGGCGGCGGCGCTCCTCCTCCCGGGCCACCACGATCCGCTCGCGTCCGGCCTGGAGCTCGCCCTGGAGCCGGAGCAGGGCGATCACCGGGGCGGCGTTGTCCGCCAGCAGCCGCAGCACCTCCCGGTCCTGCGGGTCGAGCAGGTGGTCACCCTCCCGGGGTGCGGCGAGCAGGTGCCCGATCACCTCGTGCTGGTGCACCAGCGGGAGCGAGACGGTCTCCTCCCCGCTGCCGAGCTCGGCGTGCCGGACCGCGCCCTCCCGGGTGTGCACGATCACCGCGGCGGCCCGCAGGCCGAGGGTGCCGACCACCGTCGCGCAGAGCATGGCCGGGGCGGCGGTCGGGCTGACGGCCTGGCTCAGCCGGGCCGCCAGCTCCCGGACCACGTCGTAGGGCTCGGCCCGCTCGCCGTAGAAGTGACGGTCGATCAGGCGGCCGCACCAGTGGCCGACCGGGCGGGCCAGCAGACCGGTGCCGAGCAGGGCCGCGCCCACCAGCAGCCGCTCCGGGGCGATCCCGCCGGGCCCGTGCCGCTGGTCGAGCCAGAGGACGGTGAACAGGGCCAGCAGCAGCAGCCCACCGGTCAGCCAGAACAGCGTCAGCACCCGCCGGGCCGCCCGGTCCAGCACCACCGTGCGGTCGCGGGCGATCACCAGCCCGGCGCCGAGCGGCCAGAGCACCGCGACCAGGT
The DNA here is from genome assembly GCF_055584905.1 of Kitasatospora sp. NPDC088742. Lineage (NCBI taxonomy): Bacteria > Bacillati > Actinomycetota > Actinomycetes > Kitasatosporales > Streptomycetaceae > Kitasatospora > Kitasatospora sp. NPDC088742. The sequence goes on from NZ_JBVJLD010000017.1 coordinate 112,952, forward strand.
AGCCGACCAGCCGCTCGCCCCAGTCCGGCAGGTGCAGCTCGTGGAGGTAGTGGTAGTAGGAGCCGTCCAGGACCACCAGCAGGTAGGGCAGCAGCAGGGACAGCCGCGGCCCGAGCGGGTGGTGCGAGCGGTACCAGCGCACGGCCATCACCGCCAGGTTGACGGCGACCACCCCGGGGAGGACGTGCTCGGTGTACGGGAGGGCGAAAGGGTCCCAACGGTCCATCAGGTCGTGGAACCCGAGGAAGGGGTTCGGCGCTCCGTAGTACTCGTAGGCCAGCACGTGGTTGCGCAGCTCCACCACCAGGGCCCAGCCGGCGAGCAGCAGCAGCCAGGGCCGGCCCCAGCGGCGCGGCAGCCGGCCACTGGGCAGGAAGAGCGGCAGGGCGTAGAAGGCGAGGGTCGCCGGGACGGCCAGTAGGAGGGCCGCCACCGCGACCGCCCGGAGCAGCCCCGGGCTGGCCCCGCAGACCGCGGCGGTCAGCAACAGCGCGCGGCCCAGCAGCCAGCCGGAGCCGCCGAGCAGGAGGAGCCGGCCCAGCGGCCGGTGCGCGCGGTCCACCGCCAGCAGCACGCCCGAGAGGAGCAGGCCCAGGCTGGTCAGCGCGTACAGCCCGTCCGCGTCCATGGCCTGGCGGCGGATGTCCGCGTCACCGAGGTTGAGCAGGACCAGGACCAGCCAGACCGCCGCGCTCAGCAGCCCGAGGGCGCAGACCACGAAGGCGGGCCGGACGGGTGCGTACGTCCCGTCCCCGGGTGCGTACGTCCCGCCGCGCTCTGCCTGCACGGTCATCGGCGCCTCCCGCTGTCCCGGCCCGCCGGAGCGTTCCCCCCGGCACGGCCGGGCCACGCGCGCCGGGCCTCGGCACCACTCTTCCGGTCCTGGTGTCCCAGATGACAGAGGCCGCGGTCCCGGTCCGGGGGGCGCGCTACGCTCCGGTGCCATGACCACCGCCGAGCCGATCCTCCGTCAGGTGACCGCCGTCGGCGGGTTCTTCGCCGTCACCCCGGGGCCGAAGCCGCCGGAGGGATTCCGGCCGATGGACGAGCTGCGCTCGGCGGCGTTCCTGCGCGAGCGGATCGCCGATGTGGCGCGGCGGATGGGGACGGCCGAGCCGCGGGTGGCCGCTTCGGCGGCGCAGCTGGGGGCGGCGGCCCGGCTCTGGTCGGTGGCGCTGGGCACGGCGGTGGTCGGCGGGGTGGTGCCGGACCTGGCCGGGGCGTACTGGCGACTGGTGCCCGGCGGGATGCTGGAGCTCTGGGTGCCGGGGGTGCGCGGGCCGGGCCCGGTGGGGCTGGCCGCGGAGCTGTACCTGGAGGTGGTGGAGGGTCAGCTGCGCCCGTTCGGCGAGGCGGTGCGCCGGGTCACGCCGGTGGCCGAGGGGCTGCTCTGGGGCAACGCGGCCTCGGCGCTGGCCGGGGCGGTGAAGGTGCTGGGCGGTGGCCGTGAGCTGGCGGCGGAGCTGCTGGCCGTCGGCCCGCTGCGCGGTGCGCTGCGGGCCGACGGGAGACGTACGAGCTGCTGTCTGTACTACCGGGCGCCGGGGGCGGGCCTGTGCGGGGACTGCGTGTTCGACCGGCCGCCCGGGCGCTGACGGTGGATCAGGCCATGGTGGCGAGGATCTCCTCGACCATCTCCATGGTGGTGCCCGGGTGCAGGAAGGCGAAGCGGGCGACGGTCTCGCCGTCCCAGCCGGTGGGGGTGACGAAGCCGATCTGGTCGGCCAGCAGCTGCTGGGACCAGCGGTAGTAGTCCTCGTGGGTCCAGCCGGTGCGGCGGAAGCAGACCGAGGAGAGCTGAGGGTCCATCAGCAGCTCCAGGTGCTCGGAGCCCTCGATCAGCGCGGCGGTCTCCCGGGCCAGGGTGAGGCCGGCCTCGATCGCGTCGGTGTACGCCTGGGTGCCGTGCACCGCCAGGGAGAACCAGAGCGGCAGGCCACGGGCCCGGCGGGTCAGGTGGTAGGCGTAGTCGGTGGGGTTCCACTCGTCGCCCTCGGTGTGCAGCACGTCCAGGTAGGAGGCGTCCTGGGTGTGCACGGCGCGGGCCAGCTGCGGGTTGCGGTAGATCAGCGCGGCGCAGTCGAACGGGGCGAACAGCCACTTGTGCGGGTCCACCACGAAGGAGTCCGCGTGCTCGATGCCGTTGTAGCGCTCCCGGACGGAGGGGGCGAACAGGCCGGCGCCGCCGTACGCGCCGTCCACGTGGAACCACAGGCCGCGCTCGCGGGTGACCTCGGACAGGCCCTGGAGGTCGTCGACGATGCCCTCGTTGGTGGTGCCGGCGGTGCCGACCACGGCGATGACGGTCTCGGGGTTCGGGTCGGCGGCGAGGGCGGCGCGCAGCGCCTCGCCGGTGAAACGGCGGTCGACGGTCGGGACCTTGAAGGCCTCGACGCCGATGATGTTGAAGGTGTTCTTCACCGAGGAGTGCACCTGGTCGGCGACCGCGACGCGCAGCTTGACGCCCTCGCCGAGGCGGCGGCGGGCGGTGTCGCGGGCGACCACCAGGGCGGACAGGTTGCCCGCCGAGCCGCCGGAGACGAAGGTGCCGCCGGCCGTCTCGGGCATCCCCGCGCGGTCCGCTATCAGGCGCAGCACCTGGTTCTCGGCGGCGATGGCGCCGGCCGCCTCCAGCCAGGAGATGCCCTGGAGCGAGGCGCAGGAGACCACCATGTCGAAGAGCAGCGCGGCCTTGGTGGGGGCGCACGGGATGAAGGACAGGTAGCGCGGGCTGTCGGCGGAGATCACGGCCCGGGAGAGCTCGTGGTCGTAGAGCTTGAGCACGTCGGCCGGGTTGTTGCCGGTGGCGTTGAGCAGGCCGGCCAGCTGGGCCTTGAGGTGCTCGCCGTCCCCGGGGTGGTCCAGCGGCACCGGGTCGTACTGCAGCCGCTCGCGCATGTAGTCGAACACCAGGTCCACCAGCTCGTTGTCGGGCCGGTGCATGCGGTCGGGGGCTGCGGACATGGTGGTGCCTCTCGCTGCGTGGGGTCGGGGAGGCCCGGGGCAGTGGGGCCGCACACGGACAAGATCAGCGTAGGCAGCGGGCAGCGCGCCGCGCGCGTCGGAACGCGGCGGTCCGGGTCGGAATCGGGCGTGTTCGAGGGGGGCCGCGCAGGATTCCTGCGTCACTCCCGCGACTGCTCCCTACGGGTCAGCCGATCAGCCGGGAGAGCACCACTGAGCTGCGGCTGCGCTGCACGCCGGGCTCCTTGCGGATGCGCTCGATCACGGCCTCCAGGTGCCGGGTGTCCGAGGCCCTCAGGTGCACCAGGGCGTCCGGGTCGCCGGTGACCGTCCAGGCGGCGACCACCTCGGGGAACTGCCGCAGGCTGGCCAGGATCTCCTCGGGGGCGGTGCGCTCCCGGCAGTAGACCTCGACGAAGGCCTCGGTCTGCCAGCCGAGCACGTCCGGGTCGAGCACCACCGTGAAGCCGCGGACCACGCCGCGGGCCCGGAGGCGGTCGATCCGGCGGCGGACGGCGGTCGCGGAGAGGTTGGCCAGCAGGCCGATCTCGGCGTAGGAGGCGCGGCCGTCCCTGCTCAGGTGGGTGAGCAGCAGCCGGTCGGTCTCGTCGAGGGAGGCCCCGCCGGGATCTGACGGTCTGTTGGTGCTCATCGGTACGGGGCTCCACGGGAAGAAACGAAACGCCGCACCATTCTGCACCTAGTGCCGTGCCCGGCGAGGTCTGCCCCGTCGCGTCGTTCGGTGCGTGCTCTCGGCGTGCCGGGTGAAGGCCACGCGTAGCGGATCTACTCGGGCCTTCGACCGGTGCGGCGAAGGGCCCTCCTGCCCGATGGCGGGCAAGGAGGGCGCGTGCCGGGCGGCGTGCCGGGGCAGACCTCGCCGGACGCGGCGCCAGGACGCGCCCGGTGCCGGGCGCGTCCTTCGCGGCGGGCTACTGACCCTTGACGTCCGCCACCCGGGCGGCGCCGGCCGAGCAGTCCCGGAACTCGTACCAGGGCGCCGTACCGGTCCAGCGCAGCAGGCCGCCGGTGGCTCCGGTGCCACCGGTGGCGGCGGTCGCGTCGGAGAAGCGGCAGCCGTCGTAGAGCAGCTTGCCGGTGGTGGTCGCGCTGGTGGTGGTGACCTGGTGGGAGCCCATCAGGGCGCAGTCCTGGTAGCGGATCATCGGGGCGCGGTTCGGGGTGACCGCGTCGAAGCGGTAGACGTGCGTCGCGACGGCCGTGGTGGCCCAGCCCTGGAAGGACAGCGCGGTGTCGTCGCAGGAGACGAAGGTGATGTTGCCCTTGTACCAGGCCGAGTCGATCACCTTGTGCTTGTCGCCGCGGAGCTCGAAGCGGATGCCCTGGACGTACAGGCGGTTGACCGAGTCGGCCCGGCCGGTGGTCCCGCCGAGCTTGAAGAAGGTCCCGTTGGCCGTCGTGTCGGTGAGGATGTACGAGCCGCCGGTGAAGTTCATCGAGCCGCCGCGCTCGTTCCGGACGAAGATGCCGGACTTGAACTCGACCTTGCAGTCCCGGAACCACATGTTGAGGAACTGGTCCTGCTGGCTCGCGGCGGGGGTGGCGCCCATCACCAGGAAGGCGTCGGCGTAGGAGCCGGCGACCTGGCAGTGGTCCCAGCCCATCTCGCTGTTGAGGTCGGACTGCGGGCTGGTGGTGTCACCGGCCACGCGGTCCGGGGCGCCGTCCAGGACGATGCCCGCCTTCCAGTCGCCGCGCCACTCGACGTCGGTGTACCAGGTGTCCTGGACGCCGCCGGCGTCCGAGGAGTAGGCGTAGTTGAAGGTGGCGGTGGCGTCGCGGCTGTCGAAGGTCAGGCCGCTGATCCGGATGTTCTTGTACCGGTCCCGGTTGGTCCAGAAGGTGGTGTCCCGGGCGGTCGGCGCATAGGTGATCCGGGACAGCCGCTTGCCGTGGCCGACGATCGCGATGCCGTCGACGATGCCGCCGTTGCCGGGGCCGGCCAGGCCGGGGAGCAGCGAGTCCGGCTGGGTGAGCAGGTAGTTGCCCGGCGGGATCAGCAGGACCTTCTTGGGAATGGCGCCGGAGACCGGGTTCGGCTGGAAGGAGCCCAGCAGCTCGTTGGCCGCGTCCCGGAAGGCCTGGTCGCTGGGCGTCTGCCCGGTCGGGTCGGCGTTCTTGGCCAGCACGTCGACCACGTAGGTGCCGGCCGCGGCCTCGGCGGTACCGGCGCCGAGCGCCAGGGCGCCGACGGTCGCGCCCGCCCCGGTCAGGCCCGCCAGCAGTGAGCGGCGGCCGAGCGTTCCTCGTTCGTTCGCGGACATCGTGTACTCCCCCGTGAGATCCAGTGGATCTTCCTCGATCCGACCAAGATCCTCATTGATGACCGGGATTATCACAAGGGCGAGGTGACGACGGGTCAGAAATCCTTCGACACCGGCCCGCGGCCCGTGCTGCCCTGGTGCGCATGACCTCTCTCGGCGGCACGTACCTGATCGGTGGCGAACTACCGGTGGCCCGGCTCGGCCTCGGCACCATGCGGCTCCCCGGCCCCGGCGTCTGGGGGCCGCCGGCCGACCGGGGCGACGCGGTGCGGCTGCTGCGCCGCGCGGTGGAGCTGGGGGTGAGCCTGATCGACACCGCCGACTCGTACGGGCCGCACGTCAGCGAGGAGCTGATCGCCGAGGCGCTGCACCCGTACCCGGCGGGCCTGGTGATCTCCACCAAGGGCGGGCTCACCCGGCAGGGACCGGACGCCTGGGCGGCGCTCGGGCGGCCCGAGTACCTGCGGCAGTGCGTGGAGCTGAGCCTGCGTCGGCTCCGGCTGGAGCGGATCGACCTCTACCACCTGCACCGGATCGATCCGGCGGTGCCGCTGGAGGAGCAGCTCGGGGTGCTGGCCGACCTGCGGGCGGAGGGCAAGATCGGGCACGTCGGCCTCTCCGAGGTGGAGGTCTCCGAGATCGAGGCCGCCCGGGCGGTGGTGCCCGTCGCCACCGTGCAGAACATCTTCAACCTCACCCGACAGCGCATGCGGGACACCCTGGACCACTGCACCCGCGAGGGCATCGGCTTCGTCCCGTTCTTCCCCCTCGGCCGCGGCGACCTGGCCCGCCCCGACGGCCCCACCCCCGGCCTCACCGACCTCGCCGCCACCCACGACGCCACACCCGCCCAACTCGCCCTCGCCTGGCTCCTCCACCTCTCCCCCACCGTCCTCCCCATCCCGGGCACCTCCCGGACGGCCCACCTGGAACAGAACCTGGCGGCCGCCCGGATCACCCTGACCGCGGCCGAGGTGGCGGAGCTCTCGGAGCGCTGGACCGACGCCTAGGGGCTGTCTCCTTGATGGGGGGCAGATCAGCGGGCGTCGTTGGGGTGCGTGCCTCGGCGGCGCCGAGAAGGGGGCACCTCCCGGCCGAAGGCTGGGGGAGAGTCCATGCGGAGCATCGGCGACTGACGAGAAGCCGGCGAGGTGCGTGCTCCGGCGGCGCCCGCCAGGCCCCATCAAGGAGACAGCCCCTAGTCCACCAGGAGGACGATCTTGCCGCGGGTGCGGCCTTCGGCGTTGAGGGCTTGGGCGCTGGCGGCTTGGGAGAGGGGGAAGGTGGAGGCGATCGGGACGTGGAGCTTGCCCTCGTCGGCCAGGCGGGCGAGGGCGGTGAGGCCTTCGGCGTCGGGGCGGACCCAGACGTAGTGGCCGCCGTGGGCCTTGACGCCGTAGTCGGCGATCGAGGCGATCCGGGAGCCGTCCGGGACGAGGGTGGCGGAGACCTCGACGGCGTCGCCGCCGACCAGGTCGACCGCCGCGTCGACGCCGTCGGGGGCGAGCTCGCGGACCCGGTCGGCCAGGCCCTCGCCGTAGGTGACGGGTTCGGCGCCGAGGGAGCGGAGGAAGTCGTGGTTGCGCTCGCTGGCCGTGCCGATCACCCGTAGGCCGAGCGCCTTGGCGATCTGCACCGCGAAGACCCCGACCCCGCCGGCGGCGGCGTGCACCAGCACGGTCTGGCCCGCCGTCACCCCGAGCGCCCCGACCAGGCACTGACGGGCCGTCAGGCCGGCCAGCGGCAGCCCGCCCGCCTCGGCCCAGCCGAGCGAGGCGGGCTTGCGGGCCAGCGTCCGGACCGGGGCGGAGACCAGCTCGGCGTAGGTGCCGTGCTGCACCGCGTCCTTGCGGACGTAGCCGAAGACCTCGTCGCCGGGGGCGAACTCGGTGACCCCGCCGCCGACCGCCTGGACCACCCCGGCCGCGTCCCACCCCATGACCAGCGGGAAGTGCGCGTCGGTCACGCCGTCCAGGTAGCCTTCCCGGATCTTCCAGTCCACCGGGTTGACCCCGGCGGCCTTCACCCGGACCAGCACCGAGTCCGGGCCGATCTTGGGGTCGGGGAGCTCGGTGTACTCGACGACCTCCGGGCCGCCGTAACGCCTGATCGCGATTGCCTTCATGCCTGCCAAGACAACCCGACGCGAGGGCGGACACGACGCAACGGCACGCGGTTCTCGTCACATCGACACTTCGGCCATCGTCAGAGTGACGCTAACGGGTTATCATAGATAGCGTCAGATAGACGATAAAGGCCAAGGCACCACAGAGCTCCGCCGCACAGGAGGGCACCCGCCCGTGACCACCACCACCGAGACCTACGGCGTCGATCCCACTCCGACGCCGCTCGCACTGCTGCTGCTCGGCCGCGAGGCCGACCCGAACAGCGAGCGCGGCGTCGAGTGCCCCGGCGACCTCCCGCCCGCCTCCGACCCGGACCTGGTGGCCCGGGCCCGCGCCGCCAAGGCCGCGCTGGGCGACCGGGTCTTCATCCTCGGCCACCACTACCAGCGCGACGAGGTCATCGAGTTCGCCGACGTCACCGGCGACTCGTTCAAGCTCGCCCGGGACGCCGCCAACAAGCCGGAGGCGGAGTACATCGTCTTCTGCGGCGTGCACTTCATGGCCGAGTCGGCCGACATCCTCACCAGCAGCGCCCAGCAGGTGATCCTCCCCGACCTGGCGGCCGGCTGCTCGATGGCCGACATGGCCACCGCCGAGCAGGTCGCCGAGTGCTGGGACGTGCTCACCGAGGCGGGCATCGCCGACGTGACCGTCCCGGTCTCGTACATGAACTCCTCCGCCGACATCAAGGCCTTCACCGGCAAGCACGGCGGCACCATCTGCACCTCCTCCAACGCCGAGCGCGCCCTGAACTGGGCGTACGAGCAGGGCGAGAAGGTGCTCTTCCTGCCGGACCAGCACCTGGGCCGCAACACCGCCGTCCGCGACCTGGGCTTCTCGCTGGACGACTGCGTGCTCTACAACCCGCACAAGCCGAACGGCGGCCTGACCGTCGAGCAGCTCCGCGAGGCCAAGATCATCCTCTGGCGCGGCCACTGCTCGGTGCACGGCCGGTTCTCGCTGGACTCGGTCAACGACGTCCGCGAGCGCATCCCGGGCGTCAACGTGCTGGTGCACCCCGAGTGCAAGCACGAGGTGGTCGCGGCCGCCGACCTGGTGGGCTCCACCGAGTACATCATCAAGGCGCTGGACGCGGCCGAGCCCGGCTCCAAGTGGGCCATCGGCACCGAGCTCAACCTGGTCCGCCGCCTCGCCAAGGCCCACCCGGACAAGGAGGTCGTCTTCCTGGACCGGGCGGTCTGCTTCTGCTCGACCATGAACCGGATCGACCTGCCGCACCTGGTCTGGACGCTGGAGTCACTGGTCGACGGCCGGGTGCCGAACGTGATCACCGTGGACCCGGAGACCGAGAAGTACGCCAAGGCCGCGCTGGACCGGATGCTGGCCCTGCCGTAACGATTCCTCAGGCACGCGAAAGGGCGGGCCCCCGGCTGGGGGCCCGCCCTTTCGCGTTGCTCGGTCCTACTCCGGGATCCCGGGGATCAGCCCGTCACCCTCGGCCCGGAGCAGCTCCCGGACCTCCTCCAGGGAGGCCTCCGGGTCCGGCAGGATCAGGTCCGAGGGCTCCAGCGAGTCGTCCGGCAGCGGCGTGCCGTACTCCTTCACCGCGCTCAGCAGGCTTCCGAGCGCGGCCCGGAAGTGCTGCTCGTCGCCCGACTCCAGCGCGACGAGGAGCTCCTCGTCGAGCTCGTTCAGCCGGTTCAGGTGCCCTTCGGCGACCTGGAACTGGCCCTCGCCCATGACCCGCATGATCATGCCGGTGTTCTCCCTGCGTAGGAGTGTGGGGATTACTTGTTGTAGTTGATCGTGGGGGGCGTGTCCTGCTTGCCCTGCTCGATCGCCTGCGGCGCGCCGCCCGGGGTGCCCCCGGTGAGCTCGGCCTTCATCCGGGCCAGCTCCAGCTCGACGTCGCTGCCGCCGGCCACCCGCTCCAGCTCGGCCTCGATGTCGTCCTTGCGGCCCAGCCCGCTGGCGTCGTCCAGCGCGCCGGAGGCCAGCAGCTCGTCGATCGCACCGGCCCGGGCCTGCATCTGCGCGGTCTTGTCCTCGGCCCGCTGGATGGCCAGGCCGACGTCGCCCATCTCCTCCGAGATCCCCGAGAAGGACTCGGCGATCCTGGTCTGCGCCTGGGCGGCGGTGTAGGTGGCCTTGATGGTCTCCTTCTTGGTGCGGAAGGCGTCCACCTTGGCCTGGAGGCGCTGGGAGGCGAGCGTGAGCTTCTCCTCCTCGGCCTGCAGGGCCTGGTACTGCGTCTCCAGGTCGGTGATCTGGGACTGCAGGTTGGCCTTGCGGGTCAGCGCCTCGCGGGCCAGGTCCTCACGGCCGAGCGAGAGCGCCTTGCGGCCCTGGTCCTCGTACTTGGCCGACTGCTGCTGCAGCTGGGTGAGCTGGAGCTCCAGGCGCTTGCGGGAGGTGGCCACGTCGGCGACGCCCCTGCGCACCTTCTGCAGCAGTTCCAGCTGCTTCTGGTAGGAGTAGTCGAGCGTCTCTCGCGGGTCCTCCGCACGGTCCAGGGCCTTGTTCGCCTTGGAGCGGAAGATCAGCCCCATACGCTTCATGATTCCGTCGCTCATGGGCCTCGGGTGCCCCCTTCTCGGGCCTGCGGTTCCGTCTCGGCTGACAGGAACGAGTCTATGCGCGGCGGCTGCCCGCCCGCAGTCCTCCTGCCTGCAACAAGCCTGCTACAGCCTTCCGGCCGCGGCCTCATCCCCTGGGTGGAGACGACCCCTGACCATGATCGGAGAAGAGGGCCCGAGGTCCTAGGGGACACTCCGAGGGCATTCGATATCTGTTTGGGTCCGAGGGCACCACGAATTGCGGATACCCAGCACGTACGCTGGTGGTGTGTTCCGACGCCGTTCAGAAGAAGCCTCCTCCGCCACCGCGCTGGCCGAGCAGGACGAGACCCAGACCCGTGACCCGCAGGCCCCCAAGGGCCGGCCGACCCCGAAGCGCAGCGAGGCCGAGGCCCACCGCCGCACCCGGGTGACGGTCCCCAAGGACCGCAAGGAGGCCGCGCGGCTGTCGCGCGACCGCATGCGCTCCGAGCGGGAGAAGCAGCGCACCGCGCTGCTGGAGGGCGACGAGCGCTACCTCCCCGCCCGTGACAAGGGCCCGGTGCGGAAGTACGTCCGCGACTACATCGACTCCCGCTGGTCGCTGGCCGAGTTCTTCCTGCCGTACGCGGTGGTCGTGCTGGTCCTCAGCGTGGTCCCGAACAACACGCTGAAGCTCGCCTCGACGCTGCTCTTCATGATCTTCTTCGTGCTGGTGATCGCGGACTTCCTGCGGCTCGGCTTCGGCCTGCGCAAGGCGCTGGCCACCGGGTTCCCCGGCACCAACACCCGTGGGGCCGTCCCCTACGGGCTGATGCGCACCCTGCAGATGCGCCGCCTCCGGCTGCCCAAGCCGAAGGTCAAGCGGGGCGAGAAGCCCTGACCGCGGACCACGTGCAGCAGCCGTCCTGGGCCCAGCCCTGGACGGCTGACGCGTGGTCGGCCCACTCGGCCCACGGCGGCCTGCCCGAGCAGGGCCTCCCCGAGCAGGGGCTCGGGGCGCACGACCGGCTGCCCACCCGCGGCGCGCTGCCCACCGCCGCCACCTGGCTGGAGCGCCAGGGCGGGCTGCGGACGCTGGTCCGCCAGGAGCTGGTGGCCCGTCAGCTCGGCGCCCAGCTGGCCGGGCTGGACTGCCTGCGGGTGCTGGACGTCGGCTGCGGCCAGGGCACCCAGGCGCTCCGGCTGGCCCGTGCCGGCCACCTGGTCACCGGCCTCGACCCGGACCCGGTCACCCTCGGCGCGGCCCAGGCCGCGCTGGCGGCCGAGCCCGAGGAGGTGCGGGTACGGGTGCAGCTGCTCGGCGGCGACTGCTACCAGGTCGGCCGCTGGTTCGGCCCGCGCAGCTTCGACGTGGTGCTCTGCCACGGGGTGCTGCCGTACCTCTCCGACCCCGACCCGATGCTGGCCTCGCTGGCCCGGCTGCTCGCCCCCGGCGGGGTGCTCTCGCTGGTGGTCCGCAACGCCGAGGCACTGGCCATGCGGCCCGGGCTGACCGGGGACTGGCGCACCGCGCTGGAGTCCTTCGACTCCACCCGCTACACCAACCGCCTCGGTCTGCCCGCCCGGGCCGACCGGCTCGCCGACCTCTCCACCACGCTGCGGGACATCGCCGTGCCGGTCCGGCACTGGTACGGGGTGCGGGTCTTCACCGACACCACGCCGGACCACCAGGCACCGGTGGACGGGCGGCAGCTGGCCCAGCTGCTGGACGCCGAGGAGCGGGCCGGACAGCAGGACCCGTACCGCCGGGTGGCGGCGCTGCTGCACGTGGTCGGCGCCAAGCCTTGAGGGGCTCCTGACCGAGGGTCAGTCCTCCTGGAGGCTCATGGTGTAGATCACCTCGGCGTCGTCCAGCAGCGCCACCCGGTCCACCCCCTGGTCCAGCAGGTCCTTGTACGCCTCACCGACCCAGGACTCCGCGTCGCCCTGGCTGGTGAACTCCTCCTGCTCGCCCGGCAGGGTCACCACGGTGCCGTCCGCCTTCTCGTACCGCCACGTCCAGACCACGCCCGTCTCCTTCGCTCGGTTTGCGCTGCGCGCAGGTTAGCGTGCCCGCCGGGCGTGGCCTCATGCCTCGTGCGCGAGGATGGGCACCATGTCGATGCCCCGCACCCTGATCCTCGGCGGCGCCCGCTCGGGCAAGTCCACCCGGGCCGAGCAGCTGCTCGCCGGGTACGGGGACGTCCTGTACGTGGCCACCAGCGGCACCCGGGACGGGGACGCGGACTGGGCGGACCGGGTCCGGCTGCACCGGGAGCGGCGGCCGGCGAGCTGGCGGACGGCCGAGACCTGCGACCTGCCGGCCGTGCTGGCGGACGCCGCCGATCCGGCGCCGGTGCTGATCGACTGCCTGGCGCTCTGGCTCACCGCCGTGATGGACGAGTGCGGGGCCTGGGAGGACGGCGCCTGGCGGGAGGGCGGTGCCGAGGAGGCCGTGCTGGCCCGCTGCGCGGAGCTCGCCGAGGCCTGGAAGGTGACGGAGCGTCAGGTGATCGCCGTCAGCAACGAGGTCGGCATGGGCGTCGTCCCGGCCACCGCCTCGGGGCGCCGCTTCCGCGACACCCTGGGCCGCCTCAACATGGCGGTGGCCGATGCCTCGGAGCGCGTCCTGCTGGTGGTCGCCGGGCAGGTACTGACCGTCAAACCCGCTGGCGTGTAGCCTTCCGGACGATGGACACGACCGTGGATCTCGACGTTTTCTCCTCCCTCGTGGAGCGCCCCGACGAGAGCGCCCGCCGGGCCGGCGAGGAGCGCTGGCAGCAGCTCGACCGGCCGCGCGGCGGCCTCGGGCAGCTGGAGGAACTGGGTGCCTGGCTGGCCGGCGTCCAGGGCCGCTCGCCCGTGCGCCCGTTGACCGCCGCCAAGGTGGTGCTGTTCGCCGCCGACCACGGCGTGGCCTCGGCCGGGGTCTCCAAGCTGACCGGCGGCACCGCCCGCCGGGTGCACGCGGTGCTGGACGGCTCCGCGCCCGTCGCCGTGCTGGCCCGCCGCTACGGCGCGGCCGTGCGCGTGGTGGACGTCGGCGTGGACGCCGGGCCGGACGAGTTCCCGGCGGAGGTCAGCCGCTTCAAGGTCCGCCGGAGCTCCGGCCGGATCGACCTGGAGGACGCCCTGACGGCCGCTCAGGCCGCCGAGGCGTTCCGGGCCGGCATGGCCGTCGCCGACGAGGAGGCCGACGCCGGGACCGACCTCGTGGTGCTGGGCGACCTCGGGGTCGGCTCCACCACGGTGGCCGCCGTCCTGGTCGGCGCGCTCTGCGGCACCGACGCCGCCGCCGTCACCGGCCGCGGCTCCGGCATCGACGACCGCACCTGGATGGTCAAGTGCGCCGCCGTCCGCGACTCGCTGCGCCGGGCCCGCCCGGTGCTCGGCGACCAGCTGGCGCTGCTCGCCACCGTCGGCGGCGCGGACTTCGCCGCCGTCACCGGCTTCCTGCTCCAGGCCGCCGTGCGCAAGCTCCCGGTGGTGCTGGACGGCGTGGTCTCCGCCGCCTGTGCGCTGGTCGCCCAGCGGATCGCCTTCCGCGCCCCCGAGTGGTGGCGCGCCGGGCAGTCCACCGGCGAGCCGGCCCAGGCGAAGGCGTACGACCGGCTGACGCTGACGCCCGTTCAGACCCTCGGGGTCTCGATGGGCGAGGGCGTCGGCGCGCTGCTGGCACTGCCGCTGCTGCAGGCCGCGACCGACACCCTGGCCGAGCCCGGGGACGTCCCGGCCGCCACCGCGGTCAGCTTCGAGCCGCCTGCGCCGCGGCCGCTGCCCACCGCCGCCGAACTGCTCGGCCGGGGCTGAACCCTTTGCTCGACGGGCTCCGGTTCGCCTTCGGAACGCTGACGGTCCTTCCGGTCCGGGTGGAGCGCTGGGACCGCGAGAGCGGCGGGCGGGCGATGGCGCTGGCGCCGGTCGTCGGGGTGGTGCTCGGTGGCCTGGCGGCCCTGGTCGGCGCGTTGGTGTGCTGGCGGGGCGGGCCGCTGCTCGGGGCCGTCGCTTCGGTGGCCGTGCTGGCCGGGCTGACCCGGGGGCTGCACCTGGACGGGCTCGCGGACGTGGCGGACGGGCTGGGCAGCGGGAAGCCCGCCGAGGACGCGCTGCGGATCATGAAGCAGTCGGACATCGGGCCGTTCGGGGTGCTGGTGCTGGTGCTGGTGACGCTGGGTCAGATCGCGGCGCTGGCCCAGGAGTTCGGGCGTTCGGCGGAGGGCGGGGCGGTCGCGGTGCTGGCCGCTGCGCTGGCCGGGCGGTGCATGCTCGGCTGGGCCTGCCTGCGATCGGTGCCGGCGGCACGGCCGGGCGGGCTGGGGGCGATGGTGGCGGCCTCCGTACCGCTGCCGGCGGCGCTCGGCGGGTCGGCTCTCGCCGCTGCGGGGGTGGGGGTGTACGCGCCTCGGTACGGGGTGGCGCTGGTGGTGGGGCTGGGGTGCGGGTGGCTGCTACTGCGGCGCTGCGTACGGCGGTTGGGCGGCACCACGGGGGACGTCCTGGGCGCCACGGTCGAGACGGCGACGACGGGGGCCCTGGTCCTTCTGGCCTTGTGGTGATGCTTTTGGGGGCGCGGGGAACGGCAGCACGTGCAACTGGCTGACGGTGGGTCAGTTGCACGTGAGCCGCCTTCCGGCCCGCGCCCCGCGGCGGAGCCGCAGATCAGCAGAGCCTCGCGCCCCCGGCGGTGCAACCTGACCTCAGCCCATAGGTGCTGCAGCGGCATCCCAGCATGCGGACTACCATGCGGTGAGCACTGTGCCGGGTGCGGCTCCCGTACCGGCCGTGGACCCGCGAAAGAACAGGACTCGTTTACGTGACTGCACTGTCTGTGAGCACCTCCTCCGCCGCCTCGCTGCGTGCGGACGCTCTGGTGATCGGCGTGGCCAAGGGCCCCAAGGGCCCGGTGCCGGCCGCCGGTTCGGAGGCGGTGGCCGAGGCGTTCGAGGGCAAGCTGGCCGAGGTCCTCGCCACCCTGGGTGCAACGGGTGCCGAGGGCGAGGCGGTCAAGCTCGCCGCCCCGGCCGGGCTGAAGGCCGCGCTCGTGCTCGCGGTCGGCCTCGGCGAGGGCGAGACCTTCGGGCTGGAGTCGCTGCGCAAGGCCGCCGGTGTGGCCGCCCGTACGCTGGCCGGTTCGAAGAAGGCGGCGCTGGCGCTGCCGGCCGCCTCCGCCGAGGAGGTCGAGGCGGTCGCGCTGGGCGGTCTGCTCGGCTCGTACTCCTTCGGCTCGTACAAGAGCGACGCCAAGGCGCCGGTCGGCGAGCTGATCGTGCTGACCGACCGCAAGGGCAGCAAGGACGCCAAGGCGGCCGTCGAGCGCGCCACCGCGGTCGGCGAGGAGATCAACCGCGCCCGCGACCTGATCAACACCGCCCCGAACGACCTCAACCCGAAGTCCTTCGCCGCGATCGCCACCGCGGCCGGCAAGGAGCACGGCCTCAAGGTCGAGGTGCTGGACGAGAAGGCGCTGGCCAAGGGCGGCTTCGGCGGCCTGATGGGCGTCGGCATCGGCTCGGCCAACCCGCCCCGGCTGGTGAAGGTGGCCTACACCCACCCGAAGGCCAAGGCCACCCTCGCCTTCGTCGGCAAGGGCATCACCTACGACTCGGGCGGCATCTCGCTGAAGCCGGCCGGCCACAACGAGACCATGAAGTGCGACATGTCCGGCGCCGCCGCCGTGTTCGCCACCGTGGTCGCGGCCAAGCGCCTGGGCCTGCAGGTCAACGTCACCGCCTGGCTCGCCCTGGCGGAGAACATGCCGTCCGGCACCGCCACCCGCCCGGGTGACGTGCTGCGGATGTACGGCGGCAAGACCGTCGAGGTGCTGAACACGGACGCCGAGGGCCGCCTGGTGCTGGCCGACGCGATCGTGAAGGCCGGCGAGGAGAGCCCGGACGTCATCGTCGACGTCGCCACCCTGACCGGCGCCATGGTGCTGGCCCTGGGCACCCGGATCTTCGGCGTGATGTCCAACAGCGACGAGCTGCGCGACCGCCTGCACGCCACCGCCGAGGCGGCCGGCGAGCAGTCCTGGCCGATGCCGCTGCCGGTGGAGCTGCGCAAGAGCATGACCGAGAGCAGCGTCGCCGACCTGGCGAACATGGGCGAGCGGATGGGCGGCGGCCTGGTGGCCGGTCTGTTCCTGAAGGAGTTCGTCGCCGAGGGCATCGACTGGGCGCACCTGGACATCGCCGGCCCCGCCTTCCACGAGGGTGCGCCGACCGGCTACACCCCGAAGGGCGGCACCGGTTCGGCCATTCGCACCCTGCTGCGCTTCGCCGAGGACACCGCCAACGCCAAGGGCTGAACCCCGCGGTAGCGCACTCCGGGCCCGGCGTACTGCCAGTTACCAGCTGGTAGTACGCCGGGCCCGTTTCTGACAACGTCTGTTCGCCATAGGCGAAACTTTGTTCCGTAGAGCGGAACAACTGCGGCACCGGGCCTCCGCTTGCCCCCTTCTCCCCCGCCGTTACCCATCCGTGAGCTGCGGAGATACCCTCACACAGGGGACATCGGGCACTGCTCGTCGCGGTCCGCCGGAGCCACCTCGGTGGCCCCGACCACCAGCCGCCGCGAACAAGTGCGAAGATGTTTCTCCGGAAGACGTGGGCGCCTTACGAGGGCGCACGCTCACCGGACCGCGACCGGCCCGGCGAACCGCACCCCTTTGCATGGAGGACGTGACGTGGCGAACGACGCCAGCACCGTTTTCGACGTAGTCATTCTCGGAGGCGGAAGCGGCGGCTACGCCGCGGCGCTCCGTGCCGCGCAGCTCGGACAGAGCGTGGCGCTGATCGAGAAGGGTGAGCTGGGCGGCACCTGCCTGCACCGTGGCTGCATCCCGACCAAGGCCCTGCTGCACGCGGCCGAGATCGCGGACGAGACGAAGGAGGCCGCCGAGTTCGGCGTGCTGGCCACCTTCAACGGCATCGACATCAACGGCGTCCACAAGTACAAGGACGACGTCATCGCGGGCCTGTACAAGGGCCTGCAGGGCCTGGTCGCCTCCCGCAAGGTCACCTTCATCCAGGGCGAGGGCAAGCTCTCCTCCCCGACCTCGGTGGACGTCAACGGCCAGCGGGTCCAGGGCAAGCACGTCGTGCTGGCCACCGGCTCGGTGCCGAAGTCGATCCCCGGTCTGACCATCGACGGCGACCGCGTGATCTCCTCGGACCACGCGCTCAAGCTCGACCGCATCCCGCAGTCCGCCGTCATCCTCGGCGGTGGCGTGATCGGCGTCGAGTTCGCCTCGGTCTGGAAGTCGTTCGGCGTCGACGTCACCATCGTCGAGGCCCTGCCGCACCTGGCGCCGCTGGAGGACGAGAACTCCTCCAAGCTGCTGGAGCGGGCCTTCCGCAAGCGTGGCATCAAGTTCGAGCTCAAGGCCCGTTTCTCCGGCGTCGAGTACACCGAGACCGGTGTCCGCGTCTCCACCGAGAACGGCAAGACCATCGACGCCGACCTGCTGCTGGTCGCCATCGGCCGCGGCCCGGTCTCGGCCGGCCTCGGCTACGAGGAGCAGGGCGTCGCCATGGACCGCGGCTACGTCCTGGTCGACGAGTACATGCGCACCAACGTGCCGACCATCTCGGCCGTCGGTGACCTCGTCCCGACCCTGCAGCTGGCCCACGTCGGCTTCGCCGAGGGCATCCTGGTCGCCGAGCGCCTGGCCGGCCTGAAGGCCGTGCCGATCGACTACGACGGCGTCCCGCGGGTGACCTACTCCAACCCGGAGGTCGCCTCCGTGGGTCTGACCGAGGCCAAGGCCGTCGAGCTGTACGGCAAGGACAAGGTCGTCACCCTCAAGTACAACCTGGCCGGCAACGGCAAGAGCAAGATCCTGAAGACCGCCGGCGAGATCAAGCTCGTCCAGGTCAAGGACGGCGCCGTGGTCGGTGTGCACATGGTCGGCGCCCGCATGGGTGAGCAGGTCGGCGAAGCCCAGCTCATCTACAACTGGGAGGCGCTGCCGGCCGAGGTCGCCCAGCTCATCCACGCGCACCCGTCGCAGTCCGAGGCCCTCGGCGAGGCGCACCTGGCGCTGGCGGGCAAGCCGCTGCACGCACACGACTGATCGCGCCCGAGCGCGGCTGATCGCGCCCCACGGCAGTTCCCCCATACCTGTACGCAAGACTTGATAGGAGTCGCTGAAACCATGGCGGTCTCAGTAACACTGCCCGCGCTGGGCGAGAGCGTTTCCGAAGGCACCGTCACCCGCTGGCTGAAGGCCGAGGGTGACCGCGTCGAGGTCGACGAGCCGCTGCTCGAGGTGTCCACCGACAAGGTCGACACCGAGATCCCGGCCCCCGTCTCCGGCATCCTGGCCGCGATCAAGGTCGCCGAGGACGAGACGGTCGAGGTCGGCGCCGAGCTGGCCATCATCGACGACGGCTCCGGCGCCCCGGTCGCCGCTGCCGCCCCCGTCGCCGAGGCCGCTCCGGCCGCCCCGGTCGCCGCCCCGGCCCCGGTGGCCGAGGCCCCCGCCGCTCCGGCCCCCGTGGCCGCTGCGGCTCCGGCCGCCGACGCCACCCCGGTGCTGCTGCCGGCGCTCGGCGAGTCGGTCACCGAGGGCACCGTCACCCGCTGGCTCAAGGCCGAGGGCGACACCGTCGAGGTCGACGAGCCGCTGCTCGAGGTCTCGACCGACAAGGTCGACACCGAGATCCCGTCGCCGGTCGCCGGTGTTCTGGTGAAGATCGTCGTCGGCGAGGACGAGACTGCCGAGGTCGGCGCCCAGCTCGCGCTGATCGGCGCGGCGGGTGCGGCTCCGGCCGCCGCCGCTCCGGCCCCCGTCGCTGCCCCGGCTCCGGCCGCGCCGGCTGCCCCGGTCGCCGCTCCGGCTCCGGTGGCCCCGGCCGCTCCGGTCGCCGCCCCGGCTCCGGTGGCCCCGGCCGCTCCGGTCGCCGCTGCTCCGGCCCCCGTGGCCGCGCCGGCCCCGGTCGCCGCTCCGGTTGCTCCCGTCGCCGCTCCGGTTGCCCCGGTCGCTGCCCCGGTTGCCGCTCCGGTCGCCGACGGCTCGGACGCGTACGTGACCCCGCTGGTCCGCAAGCTCGCGGCCGAGCAGGGCATCGCGCTCTCCGCCGTCACCGGCACCGGTGTCGGCGGTCGCATCCGCAAGCAGGACGTCCTGGCCGCTGCCGAGGCCGCCAAGGCCGCTGCCGCCGCCCCGGCGCCGGTCGCCGCTGCCCCGTCCGCCGCGCCGAAGGCGGCCGCCGCCCCGTCCCCGCTGCGCGGTCAGACGGTCAAGATGACCCGCATGCGCAAGGTCATCGGCGACAACATGCTGAAGGCCCTGCACGAGCAGGCCCAGCTGACCACCGTGGTCGAGGTGGACGTCACCAAGATCATGACCCTGCGCGGCAAGGCCAAGGAGTCCTTCCTGGCCCGCGAGGGCGTCAAGCTCTCCCCGATGCCGTTCTTCGTGAAGGCCGCGGCCCAGGCGCTGAAGACCAACCCGGTCGTCAACTCCCGCCTGAACGAGGCCGAGGGCACCATCACCTACTTCGACTCCGAGAACATCGGTATCGCGGTGGACTCGGAGAAGGGTCTGATGACCCCGGTCATCAAGGGCGCGGGCGACCTCAACATCGCCGGCATCTCCAAGAAGACCGCCGAGCTGGCCGGCAAGGTCCGCAGCAGCAAGATCAGCCCGGACGAGCTGTCCGGTGCGACCTTCACCATCAGCAACACCGGCTCGCGCGGTGCGCTGTTCGACACCGTGGTCGTGCCGCCGAACCAGGCGGCCATCCTCGGCATCGGCGCCACCGTGAAGCGCCCGGTCGTCATCGAGGTCGACGGCGCGACCGCCGTCGGCGTCCGTGACATGACCTACCTCTCGCTCTCCTACGACCACCGCCTGGTGGACGGCGCCGACGCCGCCCGCTACCTGGTCGCGGTCAAGGAGATCCTCGAGGCCGGCGAGTTCGAGGTCGAGCTCGGCCTGTAAGGGCGTCAGCTCCGGCTGGTACTTGTGGCGGTGCCCCAT
>NZ_JBVJLD010000017.1:132904-137142 GCF_055584905.1 Kitasatospora sp. NPDC088742
GGTCGCGGTCAAGGAGATCCTCGAGGCCGGCGAGTTCGAGGTCGAGCTCGGCCTGTAAGGGCGTCAGCTCCGGCTGGTACTTGTGGCGGTGCCCCATCGGTCCTCGGACCGGTGGGGCACCGCCGTTTCCGTCTCCGGGGGCGGTCGTGCGCGAGTACTGTGATCCGACCGCCTCGGTGCCTAACTGCCGGGTGGGTGTGGCTTGTTCGAGCGGGTGGGTGGGGTTGCCGTGGTGAGGCGTATGCGAGTCGACGACCTGGTGGTCGTGGTGCCCGGGATCATGGGCAGTCGGCTGGCCGACGGGGAGGGGCGGGCCGTCTGGGACCTCTCCGGGAGTGCGCTGCTACGAGGTGTCCGGGCCTTCGCCGGGGTGGCCCCGCGACTGGCGGTCGGAGCGGAGGGCGAGGACGGCGGGATGCGGGCCGTCGGCCTGGTGCCGGACCTGCACCTGCTGCCCGGAGTCGGCCCCGGGGTGGAGGGCTACAGCAGCCTGGTGGGGTGGCTGCAGCAGCGCTTCACGCTGGTCCGGCGGGGTACGGGTGGAGCCGACTCCCCCGGGAACCTGGTCGAGTTCGCGTACGACTGGCGGCTGTCGGGGCGGGTCAACTCGGCCCGGCTGGCGGTGGTGGTGGAGCGGGAACTGACGCTCTGGCGGGCCTCCGCGCCGGAGCGGCGGGAGGCGAAGGTGGTCTTCCTCTGCCACTCGATGGGCGGCCTGATCGCCCGTCACTACGTGGCCCGGCGGGGCGGGGCGGAGGTGACCCGACGGGTGATCACCCTGGGGACACCGCACCGGGGTTCGCTGGACGCGCTGCTGCGACTGGTGAACGGGGTCGGGGAGAAGCCGTGGCTGCCCGTGTCGGTCTCGCTCACGGCCTTCTCGCGGAGCCTGCCCTCGCTGCACGAGCTGCTGCCTCGCTACGGGTGCCTGCCGGGCGGGGCCGGCGGGCAGCTGCTCAGGCCGGAGGAGGTGGCCGGCGGGCTGCCCGGGGTCAGCCCGGAGCTGCTGGCGGAGGCCGTGGCCTTCCACGACGAGATCGAGGACGGGGATTCGGGGGGAGTGGAGCTGATCCCGTTCACCGGGCTGCACCAGCCGACGGCAACCACGGCGCTGTGGGCGGGCGAGCGACTGGTGGCGCGGACCTCCATCGAGGGACGGGAGTTGGGCGGCGACGGCACCGTGCCGAGGCTGGCCGCCGCTCCGGCGGGCTTCCCCGGGGCGCTGATCCGGGTGCCGTGCGAGAAGCACGGTGCGCTGCAGAACCACCGGGCGGTGCGGGACGAGCTGCGCGGGCTGCTCGGGCCCGAGGTGCCGTACTACCGGGGGCGGCAGGGTGACGTCGAACTCGGGCTGGTGGCACAGGAGTTGGTGGCTCCCGGCGAGGCGTACGAGGTCGAGGTCGTCACCGAGCGGGAGGACCTGGCGGTGGTGGTCACGGTGACGGAGGCTTCGGCCTCGCAGCAGCGGACCTTGAAGAACCTCGGGGGCGGGCGGTACCGGACCACTTTCGGGGGCCTGGCGGACGGCACCTACCGGGTGACGGCCGCTGCGGAGGGGCACGGGGACTCGGCGGTGACGGGCATGGTGCTGGTCGGCGGGGCGGAGGACGGCGTTGCCTGAGGCGGGGGCGGGCGAGGAGATCGCCGGGGTGCTGCTGGGCGTCGCGTTCGACGAGTACGAGCACTACGACCCACTGCCGGGCGCGGTTCAGCAGGTGCGTGAACTGGCCAAGCTGCTGGCGGGGTTCGGGTACCGGGCTGAGGTGCTGCCGAACCTGACACTGGAGGAGGTACGGCGGCAGCTCCTGGGGTGGGGCGCCCAGCGGCCGGGCGGGCCCGAGCGGCCGACGGTGGTGGTGTGGTCGGGCCACGGGGAGCGGCGGGAGCGGGGCGGGCTGATGCTGCCCGCCAGGGACACCGGGAAGGGGCATTTGCTGCTCGGCGCCCTGCACGCCGACCAGTTGGCCGAGGCGGCGCTCGGCCCCGACCAGGTACTCCTGCTGCTGGACACCTGCCACTCGGGCGCGGGCGCGGAGGGCGTTCTCGGCGAGGCGCTGCACAAGCACGACTTCCAGAGCCTGCCGGAGGGGCGGGCCGCCTGGGTCGGCGTGCTGGCCAGCTGCCGGGCGCGTGAACGGGCGGCCGGACGTGGGGAGTTGCTGGAGACGGTGCTGAAGGTGCTGCGGGACGGGCCGCCCCGCGGGCCCTACCGGCGGCAGTGGAGCGTACGGAACCCCGGCATCAGCGGGGCAGCCCTGGCGAGCGCCGTCCTGGACTCCTGGGAGGAGGACGGGCAGCGGCCGGTGTTCGTCGCAACCGGGAACGACCGGGTGATGTTCCGCAATCCGCAGTGGCGGGCCGATGCTCGACCGGCCCTCGTGGAGCACCTGGTGCAGGCCGCCAAGGGCGGGCCGCTGCGGGAGGAGGGGTGGCTCTTCAACGGACGGCGGCGCGTGCTCGGGGAGTTGGTGGCATGGCTGGCGGAGTCCGGACCCGGGCTGCGCATGCTGACGGGGAGTGCCGGGTCCGGGAAGTCGGCGGTGCTGGGGCGGTTGGCGACGCTATCCGATCCGCGGTGGCGGGCGGAGCTGGTCTGGGGCGAGGGGCTGGAGGAGGGCGACCCGGACCCGGGAGTCGACAGCATCACCTCGTGCGTGCACCTGCGGGGGCTGACCGCGCTCGAAGTGGCGGTGAGCCTCGCGGAGCAGGCGGGCTTCCCCGGTGAGCCGCAGACCGCCTTGGAGGTGGCGGCCTGGCTGGAGGTGGAGTACCGGGGAGCGGAGCGGCCACCGGTCCTGCTCTTCGACGGGCTGGACGAGGTGCCGGCGAGTGAAGTCGTCGGTGTGGTCGAGCTGTTGGAGCCGCTGGGGCGGATCGGCCGGGTGCTGCTGAGCGCGCGGGGGGAGGCGTTCCGGCGGGCCGGAGAGTGGGAGGCGGCGCTGGAGCGACTGATGCTGGCCCGGCCGAGCGTGGTCGACCTGGACGAGGAGGACGACACCCGGGCGGACATCGCCGGGTACCTGCGGAAGCGGCTGGTGCGGGGCGGACTGGACGAAGCGCAAGCTGCGCTGCTCGCCGGCCTGTTGGGAGAACGGGCGGCCGAGGACGACGGCGGTTTCCTGTTCGCCCGGCTGGTCGGCCCGGTGGTCGCGCGGAGGGTCGCCGAACTGCCCGAGGAGCACTGGGCCGCGGAGCTTCCGAGCACGGTGGCGGAGGCCTTCGGTCTGGCGGTCGGTCAGCTCCCGGATCTGCGACGGGCCGACGGAGAGGTGGTGGCCGGAGCCGGGCGTGTGCTACTCGCTGCACTGGCAAGGGGGTTGGGGCGGGGACTGCCGGCGGACGGGGTCTGGGAGGCGGTGGCCGGTGCCGTCGACCCCCAGGGGCGGACGTTTCTGGCAGAGGATCTCGACTGGGCGTTGAACACCTGCGGCGGCTTCATCGTCGAGGACCGGAGCGACGGTGAGATCGTCTACCGGCTCTACCACCAGGAGTTCGTGAACCACCTCGCGGGGCCGCTCACCGCGCGACGGCTGACCACACCGGACAGTGCGGTGGAGAGGGACATCACCCACGCCCTCGGCGAACTGGCCGCCACCAGGCTGAACATGAAGAGCCCTGGTGCGGGGGTCCCGTACCTGATGCGTCATCTTCCCGACCACGCGTCGCTCGGTGACGGAGCGGGGATTCCGGCCCTCCGCACCCTGGTCGAACGGGATGGCGAGCGGTTCGTCCCACTGCTCGGCTCCGCTCTCAACAAGACTGTCGTCTCCGCGGCAGCCCAAGGAGATCGCGAGCGGGCGCTCCAGCTGGCACAGGAAGGCGTCCAGCACTACCGCGGCCTCGTCGGCACCGACCCCGACCAGTTCCTCCCCGGCCTCGCCATGGCGCTCAACAACCTCGCCACCACTCAGGCGGACCTCGGCGACCGGCACGGAGCCCTGACCACCATCACCGAAGCCGTCACCATCCGCCGCGACCTCACCACCACCAACCCCCGCGCCTTCCTCCCCGACCTCGCCACCTCCCTCAACAACCTCGCCAGCGCCCAGGCGGACCTCGGCGACCGGCACGGAGCCCTGACCACCATCACCGAAGCCGTCGAGCACTACCGCAACCTCGCCACCACCAACCCCCGGGCTTTCCTCCCCCAACTCGCCATGGCCCTCAGCAACCTGTCCGGCCATCAGACCAGTGCCGGTGACCGGTACGGCGCCCTTACCACCGTCACCGAGGCCGTC
>NZ_JBVJLD010000018.1:0-64535 GCF_055584905.1 Kitasatospora sp. NPDC088742
CGAGGGCGCGGGCGACGTGGTCGAGGTCGGCGAGGGCGTGACGGGCGTCGCGGTCGGCGACCGGGTGGTGCTCTGCTGGATGCCGCCCTGCGGCAGCTGCCCGCACTGCCGCCGGGGCCAGGGCCACCTGTGCGTCACCAGCCTGCGGCGGCTCGGCGCCCCCGGCTTCGCGCTGGCCGACGGCACCGAGGTCTCCGGCTTCTACGGCACCGGCACCTTCGCCCAGGAGCTGGTGGTCACCGCCGACTCGGTGATCCCGGTGCCCGCCGACATGCCGTACGAGCAGGCCGCGCTGATCGGCTGCGGGGTGACCACCGGTCTCGGCGCGGCGGTGAACACCGCCCGGGTGGAGCCCGGGAGTTCGGTCGCGGTGATCGGCGCGGGCGGGGTCGGCGTCGCCGCCGTCCAGGGCGCCCGGATCTGCGGGGCGGCCCGGATCACCGTGGTCGACCCGGTGGAGTCCCGGCGCGAGCGGGCGCTCGGCTTCGGCGCCACCGAGGCGATCGCCCCGGAGGGGCTCAAGGCGGCGGCCAAGGGCCAGGAGGCGGGCGGCTTCGACTACGTCTTCGAGGCGGTCGGCCGCGGGGCCACCGTGCGGGCCGCGTACGACGCCACCCGGCGGGGCGGGGCGGTGGTGGTGATCGGCGCGGGGGCCCGGGACGACCTGGTGCAGTTCAGCATGGGTGAACTGTTCTTCAACGAGAAGCGTCTGCTGCCCTCCATGTACGGCGGCGGCGACGTGCGGCGCACCGCCGCCCGGGCCGTGGACCTCTGGCGGGCCGGCCGGCTGGACCTGGCCGGGATGATCACCCACCGGCTCGGCCTGGCCGAGGTGAACGAGGCGATCCGTCAGATGCGCAGCGGTGAGGCCCTCCGGACGGTGATCACGCTGGACTGACCGGTGGCCGTGGCGCCCGGCCGTGGCGCCGCGGCCACCGTTACGCCACCTCCGCACGTGGCCTTCGTCACCTTGACGAGGTTTTTCGGCCATCGGTGTTACCAATCGGGCAGCCGGTGCGTATCTGTTCCCATGACCATTGCCGAGCCGAAGCCGGAGGGCCGCGCCGCCGCACGCCGGGCGGCCGCGCACAGCGGACGCCGCCGGAAGAAGAAGGGACGCCGCCGGGTACTGGTGCCCGTGCTGGCCACCACCGGGGCGTTGGTGCTGGCCGCGGGTGGGGGAGCCTTCCTCTACCTGCGGCACCTGGACTCCAACATCCAGTCCGACCAGCTCGGCGCGGGCAACGCGCCGCCACCGGCCGGGCAGGCCGACGGGCAGGGCCGGGTGGCGATGAACGTCCTGGTGATCGGCACCGACAGCCGGAAGGGTCTCGGCGGCGGCTACGGCGACCGGGAGAACACCGGTCTGGGGAACAACGACGTCAACATCCTGCTGCACGTCTACCCGGACCGGAAGGCGGCCGTCGCGCTGGACCTCCCCCGGGACTCCCTGGTCGACCAGCCCAAGTGCGCCGGCAAGGACGGCAAGGTGGCCCCGGCGAAGACCGGCTGGCCGCTGAACGCCGCGATGGGCCGGGGCGGGCCGGGCTGCGTGAAGGACACCGTCGAGGCGGTCACCGGCCTGAAGGTGGACTCCTGGCTGGTCGTCAACTTCCAGGGCGTCAAGGACCTCACCGACGCCGTGGACGGCGTCGAGGTCAACCTGTGCAGCCCGGTGGATGACCCCGACTCGCACCTGAACATCCCGGCCGGCCCCTACAAGCTCTCGGGCGAGCAGGGGCTCCAGTTCGTCCGCACCCGCCACGCCGTCGGGGACGGCACCGCGATCGGCCGGTTCTCGATGCAGCGCGCCTACCTCTCCTCGCTGCTGCGCAAGCTCACCGACAGGGGGACCCTGCTGAACCCGGCCACCGCCTTCGGGGTGGTCGAGGCCGCGACCAAGGCGCTGACCGTCTCCGACAACATCGCGGGCACCACCAAACTGGTGGCGCTCGCCACCGAGCTCAAGGACATCAAGCCCGCCGAGGTGGACTTCGTCCAGCCGCCCACCTCCTTCACCCCGGACAACCCCAACCCGGAGTTCCGCTCCAAGAACAAGCTGGACCAGCCCGGCTCCAACCAGCTCTTCGCGCTGATCCGGGCCGACAAGCCGCTCGACGGCGGGGAGGACCACGGCGCCGCGCCGCAGCCCTCCGCGCCCGCCGCGCCGAGCACCCCGCCGCCCGCGCCGCCCGCGCCCTCGGTGAACCCGGCGACCGTCAGCGTCACCGTGCTGAACGGCACCGAGGCACCGAGGCTGGCCACCAGCACGGCGGAGGCGCTGGCCAAGCTCAAGTACAAGGCGGTGCCGGGCAGCGGGGCGCCGAAGAACGTGGGCACCAGCACCGTGAAGTACGCGCGCGCCGACCAGCGGGACGCGGCCCGGGCGGTGGCGGCGGCGCTCGGCCTGCCCGAGTCCGCGGTGGCGGCGGGCGGCACCGGCAGCGGGGTGGTGGTCACCCTCGGGGCCGACTACCGCCCCGCCGGGGCGGCGGCTCCGTCCACCGCGCCGGTGCCGACGGCGGTGCCCACCGAGGTGACGGTCCATCAGGCGGACGAGACCGGCTGCACCAAGGTGAAGACCGGGGCCCAGCTGCGCTGAGCATGCCGAAGGCCCGCCGTCCGGGGTGCGGACGGCGGGCCTTCGGGCGGGTGGCGCGTGCCTGGCCGCAGGTCAGCGGCGGTGGCGGCCGTGCGGGTTGGCGTCGGCGTGGTCGTCGGCGGCGGTGCCGCCCCGGTGGCGGCCGTGCGTGGCCTCGGTCGAGGCCCTGTCGGCGCCGGGCCCGGTGCTCTCGTGGTCGCTGCTGTCGGTGCGGGTTTCGGACATGCGTTCGTTCTTCCGTGCGAGGGTCGCGGCTCTGCCCGAGCCGGAGTACGTGGATCACCCTATCCAGCGGATCCGACGGGCACCCGCCGGGAGGATCACGGGCCGGGCACGATTGACCCACTCAGGGGCGGCCGCGCGGTGGACCCCAGCCAGTGGCCGACCAACTCCCGGTAGAGCGGCGACAACACCTGCAGGTCACCGTGGCGGGCCGTCAGGCCCCGTCCGGAGTCCAGCAGCAGCACCCGGTCGGCCCGCAGCGCGGAGCCGATCCGGTGCGCGATCACCACCAGGGCGCCCGGCCGCCGGGCGAAGGCCGCCTCGGCCACCGCCTCGGCCGCCGCGTCCAGGTGGCAGGTGGCCTCGTCCAGCACCACCAGCGGCGCGGGGGAGAGGTACGTCCGTACCAGGGCCAGCAGTTGGCGCTCCCCGGCGGAGAGCGCGGCCGGATCGGGCAGCTCGGCCGCGAGCCCGCCGAGCCGCTGCAGCAGCCCGGAGGCGCCCAACTCCGTGACCACCTCGGTCACTTGCTCGTCGGTGGCGTCCGGGCGCAGCCACCGCAGGTTCTCCCCGACGGTGCCGGTGAAGAGGTGGGCCTCCTGGGGCAACAGGGCCACCAGGCGGGCCCGTTCGGGGCCGGGGAGGGTGTGCGGGGCGAGGAGGCGGCCCTCGCCGCCGATGGTGACGGTGCCGTGCTGCGGCGGGAGCAGTCCGGCGAGCAGCGCCGCCAGGGTGGACTTCCCCGCGCCGCTCGGGCCGACCACGGCCAGGTGCTCCTCCGGGCCGAGATCGAGGTCCAGGCCGGTGAACAGGGCTTCGGCGGCGGCACCTTGAGCATGCCGGAGGGCGCGGACGGTGAGCGGGGCGGGAGCGGCGAGCGTGCTCCCGGCGGGCTCGGCGGGCGGTGCGGCGGGGAGCGTGGCCAGGCGGTCGAGGACCACGGCGAGTTCGAGCAGCCAGCTGCCCACCATACCGGCCAGGCTGCGTACGGCCGGCTCCAGCTGCTGGAGCAGATAGGCGGCCACGCCGATGAGTTGACCGAGCGTCAGGTAGCCGTTGCGCAGTAGCCAGGGGGCCGCCAGCACCACCAGCAGGACGGGGGCCCGCCCGGCCAGCGCCACGCTCAGCGTGCGCAGCGCGGCCGCCCGGCCGAGCGCGCGGACCGCCGCCCCCTGTGCCTCCACCGCCGCGCCGACCGCCCGCTCCACCCGGGGCCCGGCCCCGCTCGCGGTGATGTCCCGCACTCCGGCGAACGCGGCCCCGGCCTCGGCCGCCACCCGCTCGTCGGCCAGCACCACCGCCCGCTGACGGTCCACCAGGGGCCCCAGCAGCCGGACGAACAGCGCCCCGCCGAGCAGCAGCGGAGGCAGCACCAGCGCGAGCGTGGCCGGAGCCAGCACCGCCAGACCGACCAGCGCGGCCGGCACGGTGACCCCGACCCCGCGCACGGTGCGCAGCAGGGTGGCGGTCAACTGCCGCGCCGACTCGACCTGTTCGGTCAGCCGGGCGACCTCGGCGGGCCCGTCCCCGGACGGCTCGGTACGGCTCAGCGCACCGCCCACCACCCGGCGCACCAGCACGTCCCGCAGCGGCTCCACCACGGCGGCCACGTACGGCAGGGCCGCCCGCGCCGCGTACGCCCGGACGGCGACGGCCGCGCCGAACCCGGCCAGCCAGGCGCAGCCGACCCCGGGCCGCCCGGCCAGGAACCCCTGGTCGACGGCGGCGGCCAGCAGCAGTCCGGAGAGCAGCGCGGGCAGCGCCTCGCCGGCGGACCAGGCCAGCACCCGGACCAGGGCGGGTCGGCAGGTGGCCAGGTGGGCCCGGAGCAGTGCGGCGCCGGGGCGCAGGGTCATCGGTGGCCTCCGGTGGGCTTCGGCGGGTGTCGAGTGCTGGGCTTCGGCGGGTGTCATGGGGTCGGGGCGGCCGGGGTTGAGGTGGTCGGGGTTGAGGTGGTCGGGGTCTGGTCGGTGGACGCGCTCGCGAGGGTGGAGCGGTAGTCCGGGTCGGTGATCAAGGTGGAGTGCGGGGCCAGGGCGCGCAGCCGGCCGTTGTCCAGCCAGGCGACCAGCTCGGCCTGGGCGGCGGCCTGCGGGCGGTGGGCCACCACCAGCCGGGTGTGGCCGCGGGTCGCCTCGGCCAGCGCGGTGGTGACCTGGTGCTCGGTGGCCAGGTCCAGGCTGGAGGTGGCGTCGTCCAGGATCACCACCCGGGGCCGTTGGGCCAGTAGCCTGGCCAGCCCGAGGCGCTGCAACTCGCCTCCGGAGAGCCGGAGTTCGGAGAGCGGAGTGTCCGCTCCCCGGGGGAGGCGGGCGAGGAAGCCGTCCGCCCGGGCGGCCCTGGTCTCCGCCGCGCCCGCGCCCTCCAGCGCCTCGCCCACGGTCGCGCCGACCAGGACGGGGCGCTCGAAGGCGTAGCCGACGGCCTGGCGGCGCCGCTCGGTGGTGAGTTCGGCCAGCGGCACCCCGTCCACCAGCACCAGCCCGGCGTCCGGCGCGCGCAGCCCCCCGGCCACGGCGGCCAGCAGCGTCTTGCCGGAGCCGGAGCGGCCGACCAGCGCCACCGTCCGGCCGCCCGGCACGGTGAGGTCGAGCGGGCCCAGCAGCGGGAAGCCCTCGGCGTCGTTGACGGTGACGCCGATCAGGGTCAACTCGCCGGGGCCGACGGGCAGTTCCCGGGTACCGGGGGGAGGGACGGGCAGGTCGAGGACCTCGGAGAGCCGGTCCTGTCCGGCCCTGGCGTGGGCGATCCCGGCCAGCGCCTCCACCTGCTCGAAGAGACCGAGGCCCAGGGCGGCCCAGCCGGCCGCCGCCGCGAGGTCACCGGGCGCGAGCCCGCCGTGCGAGAGCAGCAGGCCTGCGGTCCCGAGCACGGAGAGCTCCACCAGGGCGACCAGCAGGGTGGCCTGCCAGACCGTCCGGCGCTGCGCCTCCCAGAGCGCGTGGCCGGCCTCGGCGAGCCGGGGCAGCGGTCTGAGCACCCGTTCGGTCTCGGTGTGGCGGGCTCCGGCGGCGTGGATCGACCGCAGCCCGGCGAGGGCGCCGGTCATCCGGGCGGCCAGCTCTGACTGGACCCGCTGGTAGTGGGTGAAGGCCTCGGTGGCGTCGCGGAGGAAGAGCCGGATCAGCACGACGCCGGGGACGACGCCGGCGAAGAAGGCCGCCGCGAGCCAGGGGGAGAGCAGTCCCAGCCCGAGGATCGCACCGAGCGAGGTGAGCAGGGCCGTGACGGCGGTGACCCGGGACGGCAGCGCGCCGCCCGCATCGGCGGCCGCCCCGACCAGACGGGCCGTCAGGTCACCGGCCGGGTGGCCGTCGGGGACGGGGCCCCTGGCCAGGACGCGGTGCAGCAGCCTGGTCCGCAGCGCCACCGTCGCCCCGGCGGCCACCGCGGGCCCGGCCGCCGTCGCCACCGCCCCGGCCACCGCCCCGACCGCGAGCACCACCCCGGGCCCCCACGCCGACCCTCCGTCGATCGCCCGCCCCACCAACCCGGGCAGCACCAAGGTCGCGGCTGCCTCCACCGGCACCGCCACCACCAGGGCTATCGCCCAACCACGCACGGAAAACCTCCTACGAATGTGGTTGCGCCCCGCAGGGGCGCGGGGCTCTGCTGATTTGCGGCTCCGCCGCGGGGCGCGAGTACGGAAGGCGGCCCAGCGTTGGATCGGGGCAAGTGAGTCAGTTGCACGTGGCGCCGTTCCCCCGCGCGCAGTTCCTCGCGCCCCTGCGGGGCGCTCGTCGGCGGGCGGCGTTCCGAAAAGCAAGCAGGGGCCGTGCCGCTCCCCCCGGGTGGGTGCGGCACGGCCCCGGCCGAAGACCTACTAGCTGACGGTGAAGATCAGGCAGGTCAGGATGAGACAGGTGAACTGGCAGCCGCCGCCGTGCCCGCCGAGCTCGACGGCGTCGGTCTCCGGCAGCTCCTGCAGGGCGGCCAGGTCGGTCTCGAAGTTCTCCATGATGGGTTCCTCCCCTTGTCACGATCCGCCGTCCGCACCGTGCGGACGACGCTCCCCCGGACCCGTCGGGCCCGGGAAGTCTCTAGGTGGGCCGGCCGGTGCGCAGGAAGGCGGCCAGCAGCTCGTGCAGCACGGCCGCGCCCTCCTCCACCAGCACCTCGTGCCCGGCTCCGGCCGCCTCCACGTAGCGGAAGTCGGCCCCCTCGGTCCGTCCGATCCGCAGCAACTCGTGCCGCAGGGTGCGGGACTGACCGACCGGCACCACCTCGTCCCGGTCGCCGTGCACGATCAGCAGTGGAGCCGTCAGGCGGTACGCCAGCTGGAGCACGTCCCGGGGGCCGAGCCGGTCGTCGACCGGTTCGCCGCCGCCGAGGCGGGTGGTGAGTGCCCGGACCGGGGCGGAGGCCTCGGCCAGCAGGCGGGCGCCGGACAGGAACGGGGCGACCACCGCGCAGCGGGCGACCTGCCCGTCCGGCGCGTGGGCGGCGGCCAGCAGTGCCAGGAAGGCGCCGTAGCTGACCCCGAAGAGGGCGGGCGGCTCCAGGCCGAGTGCGGCGCGCTGCCCGGCGATGCCGTCCAGCAGGTGCAGGACGTCGGCCAGGTCGGGGCCGCCCCAGGCACCGCGGATGGCCGCCGCGTGCGCGGTGCCGTAGCCGGTGGAGCCGCGCTGGTTGGGTGCGAGCACGGCCAGGCCCTCGGCGGCCATCCGCTGCAGGGCCGGGTCGAACTCCAGCCGCCAGGCGTCGGCCGGGCCGCCGTGCAGGGCGAGCACCAGGTGCGGGGCGCTCAGCCAGGCGTCGCCGCCGTAGACCACGGCCTCCACCGGCCCGGCGGGGCCTGCCAGTTCGAGGCTCTGGGCCGGGTGCCAGCGGCTGCCGTCACCGGGGCCGGTGGAGCCGTCCAGGCGCCAACCCGTGGGCGTGCCGTGGTGGTTGTGCTGCCAGGGGGCGGTGGCCGGGCGTTCGGTGCCGAGCGGGGCGAGGCGGAGCGGGAGCGGGGCGGCCGCCGGGGCGTCGGGCCGGCCGAGGGCGAGCAGCGCGTCCACGTCCATGGTGGCCAGCGCCGCCGGGTGGTCGGGCGCCGAGTACGGCATCCGCAGCCCCGCCGCCGACCAGTGGCCGACGGCGCCGAGGCGGCCCGGCGGCACGGGGAGCGGGGTGAGGCGGTTGAGTTCGGGGTGCCAGACGGTCAGTGAGGAGGTGGCGCCGCGGTCGATCTGGAGCACCACCCGCCGCCCGTCCGGGCCGGGTTCGCGGTCCAGGGCGATCGGCCGCAGGAACAGGCCGGGCAGGTGCAGGCTCTCCGGGAAGCGCAGCGGCTGCCGGCCGCCGAGCTCGCCCCAGCCGAGCCGGTCGGTGCCGGGGGCGTCACTGCGCACCATCGCGAAGCGGCTGTCCGGGTCGTACAGCGCCAGCCGGTCGTTGCTCCGCTCGCCGATCTCCAACAGCGGTGTGACCTGGCCGAGTTCGAGGTCGAGCACCACGGTGCGGACCACGCCGTCCTGGACCCGGTCGAGCGCCAGCAGCCGGCCGGTGTGGTCCAGCCAGACGCCGCCGCCGTGCAGCCCGGGCAGCTCGGCCACCTCGATCGGCGGGGTGCCGTCGGCGGGGACCAGCCAGACCGTGGTGACCGGCCGGGTGTCGGTGCCGAGCGCCACCGCGACCGGTGCGCCGGGGAGTTGACCGCTCGCCAGGTACCCGCCGGGCAGCGGCAGCAGCCGCAGGCCGGGGCGGCGCAGGGTGGCCAGCTCGGTCTCGGTGACGGGCTGCCCGGCCGGGCCGGGGGTGAGCAGCAGCAGGGCGTGCCGGTCGGCGTCGTGGCGGCAGACCAGCACCCGGCCGTCGGGCAGCGCGACCAGCTGCGAGTGCAGGCTCTCCGAGCGGCCACCGGGCAGCGGCAGCGCGGTCGGCCGGGCCGGCCCGGTGGCCGGCAGCTGCCAGCTCTCGCTGTACCAGCCGCCGTCGGCGCCCGCCGCCAGGCAGGCGGCGTGCGAGCCGTCGGTGGCGAAGGTGAAGCTCAGGCGACGCAGCGCCTGGGCGGTGGTGCGGGTGGCGGTGTTCATCCGGGGCTCACCTCCTTCGGGGTCTACGAGGTCTGCGGGGTCTTCGGGGGATGCGGCTGGCCGGCCGGTCAGTGCCGGGTGGCGGTCAGGGCGGCGGGGGTGGCCGCCAGCGGGTCCAGCCAGAGGCGGGGCCCGCCGTGGAGCAGGCGGTGCAGGAAGGCCAGCGGGCCGGCGGTGCCGGTGCCGTACGCGGGTGCCGAGCCGAGGCCGGTCTCGTCGGGCAGGACGAGCAGGCCCTCGCGCCGTACCGCGCGGGCGGTGATCAGCGCGGCCAACTCCTCGGCGCCGGTGCGGAACCGTTCCTCTCCGGTGGCGTCGGCCAGGTCGAGCAGGTACTCGCCGTTCCCGGCCAGGCCGTGGCAGGCGCTCACCCCGCTGTGCCAGCGGGCGTCCAGCACGGCCTGCCCGGCGGCCAGGGCCAGCCGGCGCGCGGTCTCGTCCCCGGTGGTGCGCCAGTACCGGACCAGGAAGCTGCCGGCCCCGGAGGAGCCGTGGCACCAGTGGGCGAGCTTGACGTGCGGTGGGTCGCCCGCGCTCTGCGGCCACCAGACGGAGCCGTCCGCGCCCTGACGGGCCGTCACGGTCAGGGTGTGGAAGGCCTCGGTGGCCCCGGCCAGCGCGGCGCTGTCCCCGGTGGCCTCGGCCACCGCGAGCAGGAAGGCGCCGACTCCGGCCACGCCGTGGGCGTAGCCGAGGTGGACGATCCCGGCCAGGGTGGAGTCGAAGGTCTTCGGCACCGGCCAGGCCGTCCCGTACGGCTCGCGCACGGCGGCGGCCGACAGGGCGGCGGCACAGGTGGCGGCCCGGTCCAGGAAGCCGGTGTCGCCGGTCGCCCGGTACAGCCGCAGCTGGAGCATTCCGGCTCCGGCCGCGCCGTGGCAGATGTCGGGGTTGGGCCAGCTCAGCGGTACCAGGCGGGCCAGCTCGGCGGCGCGCCCGGCCAGGGCGGCGTCGCCCAGGGCCTCGGCGGCGTCGAGCAGGGCCCAGGCGGTGCCGGAGCGGCCGAAGTGCAGGCCCGGCAGCGCGGTCGGCTCTGCGGCCGCCCGCCGTTCGATCCAGTCGGCGGCCCGGCGGACGGCCGTCAGGTCGCCCTCCGGGGTGGCGGCGGCCCGGGCCAGCAGGGCGAGCACCCCGGAGGCGCCGTGCTGCACGTTGCACGGGTCGGTCAACTGCCCACCGGGGACGGTCTCCCAGAGCCGGTCCGGGCGGCCGTGGTCGGCGGTGTCGACGATCCGGCGCAGGCCGTCGGTCAGCACCCGGTCGACCGGGTGGGCCCCGGAGCGGGGGGCCGGCAGCGCAGTCTCGCTCTTGACCTCCTCATCCGGCTCGCCCGCCGACTCGTCCAGCGCACGGGCCACCCGGTCGAGCGGCCAGCGCTCCGCCGGGTCCCCGGCGCGCAGGCCGAGCACGGCGGGTGCCAGTCGACGCGCCGTCACCCCGGCCCCGGCGGCCGCGGCGAGCCAGTGCTCCAGTCCGCCCTCGCCGGGCGGCAGCAGCGGGTCGTGCCCGGTGGCGAGCAGGAAGAGCAGCCCGCCCAGGGCGTACGCGTCCACCGCGAACGTGGCCACCGCCTCGGTCAGTTCGGGCCCGTGCTCGGGTGCGCGGTACCCGGGCGTGCCGGCCGTGCCGACCACCGTGCCCGCCTCGGCGGCGAGTTCGAGGTCGACCAGCCTGAGCGTGCCGTCCGGCCGCACCAGGACGTTCCCCGGTGAGAGGTCGCGCAGCACCAGACCCTCGCGGTGCACCTGCCCGACCAGCTCGACCAGCCCGAGCGCGACCCCTCGCGCCTCGGCCCAGGGCACGTCCGGCGTGCCGTCGTCCGCCAGCTTCCCGGCCACCCAACTGCCCAGCGGCACACCGTCGATCCGCTCCTCGGCCAGGTAGAGCGCGTCCCCCTGCTCCACCAGCTCCAGCGGACGCGGCGTCAGCCCCGTCCCGGCCAGCCGCTCCAGCAGCGCGGCCTCGTGCCGCAGCGCCTGGCGGGCGTCGGTGCCGGCCCGGTCCACCTCGATGAAGGCGCGGGCCTGCTTGACGATCACCTCGGCCCCGGTGGTGACGTCCTTGCCCAGGAAGATGCCGCCCTTGGTGCCGTGCCGCACCGCGGCGGTCAGCGCGTACCTGCCCCCCAGCAGGACACCCCCGGCCTTTCTGGCCCCACTCGCCGTGGCGCCGCCGGGCGCGGTCGATCCCTTCCCCTCGACGGGGTCGACCGCCCAGGGCGGACATCGGTAGCTCGCGGTGCGGACGTCCTCGGTGACGCTGCCGTCCGGCCCGTGCAGCAGCGAGCGGTACGCGCCGTCGTTGCCCAGCTCGGCCCGGCGGGCGAAGACCCCGTAGCGGTAGTGCACCCGGCTGCCGGGGGCGTACGCCCGGTCCGAGAGGATCCCCGGTCCGGGGAATCCGGCGGTGACCCGGTGCAATTCCGCGGCGAGCCGCAGGAACTGCTCGTCGTTCTCCGGATAGACCGTCAGGAATTTTCCGGCGGATCCCCGCTCGCTGTTCCGCGAATTCACCTGGTGGAGCTTCTCCACGTCGGCGGTGAACTTGAACGTGCACGCGTCCGCCGCCAGCACCGCCGCCACTGCGGCGAGCACCTCGGCCGCGACCCCGGTGGCTGCCGCGACGTGCAGCTTCCACCCCTGCTCGGGGGTGGTGGACGCGGCCGGCCGGGCCGTGCACCAGAGGCCCTCGACGGTCAACTGCCAGTCGCCGCCGCCTCCCCGGGCCCCGGTGCCGGCCAAGGCCGACCGCGCCACGTCCGTCAGCCGGCCGAGTGCCACCGGCCCGCCGTCGACCGGCTCCGGAGCCTCGGCCGTGTGCAGCGGTGTGCCCGCCCCCATCTGCTCCACACCCCTTCTGATCGCTTCGGCCGGTAATTCCGGATGCCTCGGAAATCACCCCGGCCGCGCCGCCGAGGAATTCGACGGTGCGTCCCGAAGACCCCCCGGTCGGGGTAACTCCCGTTCGCACCACAGAAGTTACTTTCGAGAGCGGGTGGACTCAACGCCGACCGGGTCACTTCACTCGTAAGGGTGATCCCGAATCGTTTTCGAATACGTGCGACCGGGGCGGTGTGAGCAGCGACGTCGCGCCACCGGGGGGACGCACTCCCCTTCGTTCACCACCGACTGCCCCCGCACGCCGGTTGACGCACACCGGTCCGGTCCTGCGGCGGCACCCGACGGGCCGGGGAGGCGGCCGCGCACGGTAGTCTCGACAGGTGCCGAAACTGTCCGAGGTCATCAACGCGCTCGAAGAGCTGTACCCGCCCAGCTGGGCGGAGTCCTGGGACGCCGTCGGACTGGTCTGCGGGGATCCGGAGGCCGAGGTCCGCCGGGTGCTGTTCGCCGTCGACCCGGTCCAGGCCGTGGTGGACGAGGCCGTCGAGTGGGGCGCGGACCTGGTGGTCACCCACCATCCCCTCTACCTGCGCGGCACCACCAGCGTCGCCGCCACCGGCTTCAAGGGCCGGGTGGTGCACACCCTGATCCGGGCCGGCATCGGCCTGCACGTCGCGCACACCAACGCCGACCACGCCGACCCGGGCGTCTCCGACGCGCTGGCCGAGGCCGTCGGCCTGCGGGTACTCGGCCCGATCGTCCCGGACCCGACCGACCCGAAGGGCCGGCGCGGCAGCGGACGGATCGGCGTGCTGGAGCCCCCGCTCACCCTGACCGAGTTCGCCGCGCGGGTGGCGGCCGGGCTGCCGGCCACCGCCACCGGGGTCCGGGTCGCCGGGGACGGCGACCGGGTGATCACCCGGGTCGCGGTCTGCGGCGGTTCCGGCGACAGCTTCCTCGCCGAGGTCCGGGCCGCCGGGGTGGACGCCTACGTCACCGCCGACCTGCGGCACCACCCGGTCTCCGAGGCGGTCGAGGCCGCCCCGGTCGCCCTGGTGGACGCCGCGCACTGGGCCACCGAGTGGCCCTGGCTGCGGCTGGCCGAGCGCGGCCTCGCCGAGGCTGCGGCCGGCCACGGCTGGACCCTGGAGACCAAGGTCTCGCACCTGGTCACCGACCCGTGGACCGCGCACGCCCCCATGGCGCCCTGACCGCCGCACACGCCTACCCGCCGCCGCACACGCCGTACCCGCCCTGCCCGCCGGACCCGGCGCCGCACCGAAGACCTTGGCCGCACCGACGGCCGCCAGCTGACAGACCAACAGGAGCCCCCGCAGTGAACGCCGCGCCCGCCGACCAGATCCGCCTGCTCGACCTCCAGGCCTTCGACTCCAAGCTCGACCAGCTGGCCCACCGTCGCCGCAGCCTGCCCGAGCACGCCGAGATCGACAGGGCCACCGCCGACCACACCGCCCTCAAGGACCTGGTGATCGCCGCCCAGGCCCAGCTCGGCGACACCGAGCGCGAGCAGACCAAGGCCGAGCAGGACGTCGAGCAGGTCCGCGCCCGCTCCGCCCGCAACCAGCAGCGTCTGGACTCCGGCACCGGTTCCCCGCGTGACCTGGAGAACCTCCAGCACGAGAACGAGTCGCTGGCGAAGCGTCAGGCCGACCTGGAGGACGTCGTCCTCGAGGTGATGGAGCGGATGGACTCCTCGCAGACCCGGGTCACCGAGCTGACGGCCCGTCTGGACCACTCCACCGTGGTGCTCACCGAGGCCGAGGGCCGCCGCGACGCGTCCTTCGCCGAGATCGACGCCGAGGCCGAGAAGGTCCAGCGGGACCGCGACGCCGTCGCCCAGGTCATCCCGGCCGACCTGATCAAGCTCTACACCCGCCTGCGCGAGCAGCAGGGCGGCGTCGGCGCGGCCCGCCTGTTCCAGCGCCGCTGCGAGGGCTGCCGGGTCGAGTTCGCCGCCGCCGACCTCAACGCCATCAAGGCCGAGGCCGCCGACGCCGTGGTCCGCTGCGACAACTGCGGCCGCATCCTGGTCCGCACCGGCGAGTCGGGCGTCTGATCCGGTGACGGGGCGCAGGTTCATCGTCGAGGCCGACGGCGGCTCCCGGGGCAACCCGGGCCCCGCCGGGTACGGCGCGGTGGTCCGGGACGGCGACACCGGCCAGATCATCGCCGAGGCCGCCGAGTACATCGGGCACGCCACCAACAACGTGGCCGAGTACAAGGGCCTGATCGCCGGCCTGCGGGCCGCCGCCGAGCTCGACCCCGAAGCCAGGGTGGACGTCCGGATGGACTCCAAGCTGGTGGTCGAGCAGATGTCCGGCCGCTGGAAGATCAAGCACCCCGACATGCGGCCGCTGGCCGCCGAGGCCGCCACCGTGCTGCCCCGGGCCCAGGTCAACTACAGCTGGATCCCGCGCGAGCGGAACAAGGACGCGGACCGGCTGGCCAACGAGGCGATGGACGCGGGCAAGGCCGGACGCCAGTGGGAGCCCAAGTCCCGCCCGTCCGCCGCCGCCCCGGTCACCGGCACCGCGCCCGCGGACGAGCCGCTGCCCGAGCCCGCCGCCCCCCGGGCCGGCTGGGCCGCCCCCGCCGACCTCGGCACGCCGACCACCTTCGTCCTGCTCCGGCACGGCGAGACCCCGCTCACCCCGGAGAAGCGCTTCTCCGGCAGCGGCGGCAGCGACCCGGCGCTCTCCGAGAAGGGCCGCTGGCAGGCCGAGCGGGCCGCCGAGGCACTGGCCGCGCGCGGCACCGTCCAGGCCGTGGTCAGCTCGCCGATGCTGCGCACCCGGCAGACCGCCGAGACGGTCGCGACCCGGCTCGGACAGGACGTGCGGATCGAGGACGGCCTGCGCGAGCTGGACTTCGGCGCCTGGGAGGGCCTCACCTTCGCCGAGACCCAGGAGCAGTACCCGGACGACCTGACCGCCTGGCTCGGCTCCGCCAAGGCCAAGCCGACCGGCTCCACCGAGAGCTTCACCACCCTCACCCACCGGGTGGGCACGGCCCGGGACAAGATCCTGGCCCGCTACTCCGGCAAGACCGTGCTGGTCGTCTCGCACGTCAGCCCGATCAAGACCCTGGTCCGGCTGGCCCTGGGCGCCCCGCCGGACGCGCTCTACCGGATGGAGCTCTCGGCCGCCTCGCTCTGCGTCGTCCAGTACTACGCGGACGGCAACGCCTCGCTCCGGCTGCTGAACGACACCTCGCACCTGCGCTGAGGCAGGTGAAGGGGGGTGGGGCCCGCGGGCCCCACCCCCCTTCGGCACGTCTGCTCAGTGGATCTCGGTGACCACCACGTCGAGCTGCCACGCCTTGCGCGCGGTGCCCTCCGCCAGCACCTCGATCCGGTAGCCGAGGCCGGTCAGCGCATCCACCAACTCGCCCGGGGAGGCGGGTTCCTGACCCGCGTTCAGCAGGTCGCGGACCATCC
The DNA here is from genome assembly GCF_055584905.1 of Kitasatospora sp. NPDC088742. Lineage (NCBI taxonomy): Bacteria > Bacillati > Actinomycetota > Actinomycetes > Kitasatosporales > Streptomycetaceae > Kitasatospora > Kitasatospora sp. NPDC088742. Next base: position 15,142 of record NZ_JBVJLD010000018.1, read on the forward strand.
GGCCCTTGGTGGCCTTGTTGAAGTGGCTCACCACCGAGCGCTTCAACTCCCCGTTCACCTCACGCTCCTGGAGCACCCGCACGGTCGTGGTCCGGGCCGCCACCGCCCCGGCCGGCTTCCACGCCGCCGCGTACGCCGAACTGCGCAGGTCCAGCACCAGCCCCTCGGCCGCCGCCTCCGGCAGCACCTGCGCCATCTCGCGCCGCCAGTACGCTCCGAGCGCCCCCAGCGGCGGCAGCTTGACGCCCATCGAGCAGCGGTACGGCGGGATCCGGTCACCGATCCGCACCGCACCCCACAGCCCCGAGAAGACCAGCAGCGAACGCTCGGCCAGCGCGTACGCCGCCTCGTCCAGCTTCGCCAGCCCCAGCGCGTCGAACAGCACCCCCGTGTACACCTCGCCGGCCAGCAGCGCACCCGCCGTCAGCAGCCCGGCGTTCTTCGCCACCTCCCCGCGCAGCCCCTCGCTCAGCCCGAGCACCTCCCGCGCCGTCTCCTCGTCCCCCCGGCAGAGCCCGACCAGCGCGTCCAGCACCGCCCGCCGCCCCGCCGTCAGCCCGGGCAGCGAAAGCACGCCCAACTCCAGCGGCACCCCGGCCTCCGCAGCGGCCTTCCCCTCCGACGGCGGCAACAGCACCAGCACGGCGACACCCTTCAACAGTCTGTGGCAGCGAACCCTGCAACTGTACGGTCCCACCGGGAACCCCCGTGCCGGACGGTCGCCCTCGCCGTCAGCTCCGGGCGGGACGCGCACCCGGAGGCGGGAACTCGGCCGGTGCCTCGACCAGGTCGTGCGCGCCGAGCGCCCGTAGGCGGGCCCGGGCGCGGAAGGCCGCCGCACGCGCCCCCGAGGCCTCGAAGGCGGCCAGCGCCCGTCGGGCCTCCGCCGCGTCACCGCCCAGCCGGACCACCGCCGCCTCGTACGGGCCGCCGAGCCGCTCCCAGGCCGTCACCGCCGCAGCTCGGCCGCCGGCCAGCTCCGCCGCGAACGGCCCGGCCGCCCGGACCGGCGGCACCCGCCCTCCGCTGCGCCGCACCCAGACGGCCAGCGCCCCGGACAGCCAGGGGTCGCACCGCCCGCCGGTCATCGCCAGCCCGTGCCGGGCCTCCGCCGCCGCCCGCTCCTCGTCCCCGCCCAGCCAGGCCGCCTCCGCCCGCGCCTCCCACACCGGGCCCAGCAGCCGCAGGTCCACCGGATCGGCCGCCGCCACCGCCTCGTCCAACCGCACCCACACCCCCGGCTCCCCGCGCCTGGCCCGGACGGTGGCCGACACCTGGAGCGCCCGCACCCGTGCGTGCAGCGGCAGCCGGGGCCCGCGCAGCGCCCCGTCCGCCGGCTCCGCAGCCTCGCGCCAGCGGCCTTGCAGCAGCCGAAGGTGCGTCAACTCTGCCTCCACCAGCAGCAGTTCCGCCCCCAGCCCGTGCCTCCGGCAGAGCGCCGCCGTCCGCTCGACGATCCGCCCGGCCCGGGCCGGATCGCGGTGCAGCAGCGCGACCTCCCCGGCCGCCACTCCCATCCGGGCTGCCTCCGCCTCCGCCACGTCCCCGGCCGTCAGGCCCGCCTCGACCTCGTCCCACCCGTCGCCCCCGGCCGCCACCCCGGCCAGCGCCAGCTGCCAACGGGCCCGCGCCGCCACCCGCCCGTCCGCCGCGACCGCCAGCCGGGCCCACTCCTCCACCGCCGCCCGATCCTGCGCGGCACCGGCCGCCTCCGCGAGGTCCAGGTACGCCCGCGCCGCCGCCACGCCCGACAGCAACTCCGCCGCCCGCCGCCCCACCCGCCCGGCCTCCTCACCCCGCCCGCCCCGCCACAGCGCACCCGCCGCCCGCCGCAGCTCCTCACCCTGGTTGCCGCGCACCCGCCGCAGCGCACCCCCGTGCCGCCTACGCCTCACCGACTCCACCCGACCAGTCTCCGCCCGACCACGACGGCCGCGCCTGCCCGAGGAGCGCGACCGCAGCGGGGACCGAGACCGCGACGCTGCCACAGCGTGGCCACCCACCGTTCCGCCGTCCTCGGGCTGCTGGGCGGTGGGTGGCCAGGGTGCGCCCGGAAAGCGACCCGGAGCCGCCCGGGCGGGGTGGTTCGATGGGAGGGCGGATCCGGCTTGTCGGTGCCGTCGGCCCGGCGCGATCCTTGCGGGCATGCTGGACAGCGACCTGCCCGACCACGCGTCAGTTCTGAGGGAGGTAAGGGAGTTGCGGCGAGTCGGCCTGGTGCGGCTGCGTGAGCTGAAGCTCCCGACGCCGGCCCGGGCCGCCGGGCTGGTGGACCTGCCCGCGGCCCAGGACCGCAAGGAGATCATCGAGCTCTACTACCGCAGGTACGTCAAGACCGAGCCCGACCCGGACCAGGTGGACCGGCTCGTCGACCTCTCCGAGGGATTCGCCGGCTCCGACATCGAGGCCGCCCTGCACGAGGTCGGAGCCGAGGTGCACCTCAACGGCGGAGCCGCCAAGCCGCTCCCGTCGTTCGTGCTCGACACCTTCGCCAACACCACGCCGCTCAGCCGGACCAACCCCGAACGGATCGAGGAGATCCGCGCCTGGGGCCGCGACCGGGCCGTCCCGGCGGGCCGCTCCGCGACCACCACGACATCCACGAGTACCGGCGCGCCCCGCCGCGTCGTCTTCATGGGCGAGTAGCCGCCGGGCCTCACCCTCGCCCTCACCCCCACCCCGGGCGCGGTCCGACGGGCCGTCAGGTCGGCGGCGCCGTACGCTGCGAGCATGCCGCGTCAACAGCTGAGGATCAGGGCCGCCGACACCGCGCGGATCAACCGTGAGCTGGCTGGGCTGCGCGAGGGGCTCCAACTGCCGAGCGACTGGCCGCCGGAGGCCGCCGCGGAGGCGGAGCGGGCGGCGGGGTTGCCGCGGCTGCCCGACTTCGACGCCACCGACCTGGAGCTGTTCACCGTCGACCCGCCCGGCTCACGCGACCTCGACCAGGCGATGGGCCTGGCCCGGCTCGGCAGCGGCTACCGGGTGCACTACGCCATCGCCGACGTCGCCGCCTTCGTCCGCCCCGGCGGCGCCGTGGACGCCGAGGCCCACCGCCGCACCCAGACCCTCTACTTCCCCGACCTGCGCGTCCCGCTCCACCCGGCCCGGCTCTCCGAGGACGCCGCCAGCCTGCTCCCCGGCGAGCTGCGCCCCGCCCTGCTCTGGCAGCTCGACCTCGACGCCGACGGCGCGGTGCTGCTCGCCGACGTCCGCCGCGCCCAGGTCCGCTCCCGCCGCCGCCTCGACTACCAGGGCGTGCAGGAGGCCGTCGACCGCGGCACCGCCGACCAGCAGCTCCGGCTGCTCGCCGAGGTCGGCCGCCTGCGCGAACAGCGCGAGGTGGACCGGGGCGGCGTCAGCCTCCCCGTCCCCGAGCAGGAGGTCGAACCGGCCGACGGCGGCTACCGCCTGACCTACCGCGCACCCCGCCCGGCCGACGGCTGGAACGCCCAGATCTCCCTGCTCACCGGCATGGCCGCCGCCGAGCTGATGCTGGACGCCGGGATCGGCCTGCTCCGCACCCTGCCCGCCGCCCCCGAGTCCGCGTACGAGCGGCTGCGCCGCACGGCCAAGGCGCTGGACGTCGACTGGCCGCCCGGCACCTCGTACCCCGCCCTGATCCGCTCCCTCGATCCGACCCGGGCCCACCACGCCGCCTTCCTCAAGGAGTGCACCGGCCTGCTGCGCGGCGCCGGCTACCACGCCTTCGACGCCGCCCGGGGCATCGCACCACCGGCCGACCCGGGGCACGCCGCACTGGCCGCGCCGTACGCGCACTGCACCGCGCCGCTGCGCCGGCTGGGCGACCGGTACGTCCAGGAGCTCTGCCTGGCGATCGCCGGCGGCACCGAGCCCCCGGCCTGGGTGAGCGGCCAACTCCTGGAACTGCCCGCCCTGTTGGAGAGCGGCGACCGCCGGGCCCGGGAGATCGAACGGGCCTGCGTCGACCTGGTCGAGGCCGAGCTGCTGCGCGGCCGCGAGGGCGAACGCTTCGACGCCGTGGTCATCGACGTGGACGAGCGCCACCCGGCCAAGGGCACCGTCCAGCTCCGCGAGCCCGCCGTCGTCGGCCGCTGCGAGGGCCCCGGCCCCCTCCCTCTCGGCGAACGCCTCAAGGTCCGGCTCACCCTCGCCGACCCCGTCGCCCGCACCGTCCGCTTCGCCCCGGCCTGACACACCCTCAGGCGCCCACGGGCGGTCCCGCCGCGTAGGCCAGCGGGGGAGCGACGGCCTGCGCGTCGGCCCCCTCCCCGACCCAGAGCCCGATGAACAGCGCGGCGGTCGCCTCCAGCAGCCCGGCCCGTTCCAGCCCGCCCGCCGACACGGGCTCGCACCCCACGTCCCGCACCAGTCCGTACACCGTCTCGACGGCCGCCCGATCGTCCCCGCAGACCGGCACGGCCAGCGGACGCCCCCCGAACACCGGCGGCCTCATCCGCCACACGTCCTGGTGGCAGAGGTTGAACGCCTTCACCACGCGGGCCTCCGGCGCCGCCGCGGCCAGCAGCCGCGCGGCCGAGGGCCCGCCCTCGGTCAGCAGCCGGAAGCCGGGGCCGACCGGGTTGGAGCAGTCGACCAGCACCTTGCCCGCCAGCTCCGCCCGCAGCTCCCGCACCACCTCCGCCCCGGCCCCGAACGGCAGCGCCACCAGCACGGCGTCCCCCTCCCCGGCCGCCCCGCGAAGCCCCGCCGCGGTGCCCCCGATCCGGCCGGCCAGCCGCTCCGCCCGGCCCACGTCCCGCCCGCCGACCGTCACCCGGTGTCCGGCCCTGGCCCAGTGCGCCGCCAACGCGTCCGCCATGTTGCCCGTCCCCAGTACGCCGATCCTCATCTACCGTCCCCTGTCCGCTGGTCGCCACCTCGTTCAGCACCACGCTAGACAGCCGACCAGGCACCATGTGGTGCGTGCCCACCGACGACCGACTCGCCGACTGCCGTGCCCGACTGGCCTTCGACCTGCTCTCCAACACCTGGAACGCGGTGGTCCTCCACGCCCTGCGCGACGGCCCCGCCCGCCCGGTCGAGCTGCGCGGACGGATCGGCGGCATCAGCTCCAAGGTCCTCACCGAGACCCTGCGCCGCCTCCACTTCAACGGCCTGGTCGAACGCCGCCCCCCTGACGGCCCGTCACCCCGGGTCGACTACCGCCTCACCGCCCTCGGCCGGACCCTGCTGGCCCCCATCGAGGCCATCGGCGCCTGGGCCTTCGAGCACGGCGACGAGGTGATGGCCGCCCAGGAGGCGGCCCTGCCTACGGTGCCGCTGTCCTGACCGCCCGCCCCGACCGGCTACGATGACCACTACGGCGGACGAGCCGGCCGGGCGGTCGCGTCGGGTCCCTACGGGGCCCGCCGAGGAACGTCCGGGCTCCACAGAGCAGGGTGGTGGGTAACGCCCACCCGGGGTGACCCGCGGGACAGTGCCACAGAAAGCAGACCGCCACCGACTCCGGTCGGGGGTAAGGGTGAAACGGTGGTGTAAGAGACCACCAGCGACCGAGGTGACTCGGCCGGCTAGGTAAACCCCACCTGGAGCAAGGTCAAGATCGGTGCCTCCGGGCACCGTGCGCGGATGCACGAGGGCTGCTCGCCCGAGTCCGCGGGTAGACCGCACGAGGCTGTCGGCAACGGCAGCCCTAGATGGATGACCGCCTCCCCGGGCCGCGCAAGCACCCCGGGAGACAGAACCCGGCGTACAGGCCGACTCGTCCGCCGCCTAGCTCATGGAAGGCCCCTGACCTGCATCTTCGCAGACCAGGGGCCCTTTCCGTGATCGTCGGAAGAGGCTCGCTCTTCGGCCTGTTCGAGCCCTTTTTCGGCCTCGCTCCGGGTGTCTTGTGGCGATGGCGTGGCGGTGGGAACTTACCGAGAAGCGCCCTCGGGCCACAGGATGCGGACCGGAACGCCGCAGCGGTCTGCGTAGGCCACGACATCCGCAGTGCCGCCGAAGCCCCTGGCCGGGAGCCCGTCCCAGACGGCGAACACCTCGTCCACCAGGCCCACCAGAACCTCGCTGCCGGCCATGTGTGCGGCAGAGTCGGACTCGATCATCCCTGTGCGGTGAAGCTCGGATGCGCTCCGCATCAGGCGGTCGTAGAGCGGATGATGCTCCATCGGGAGCGACTCGCGGTACTCCTCGGCCGGGAGGGCAACCTCCAGTTGGCCGCCCGCAGCGAGTACGAGCAGATGCCGGAGCTGGCTGGCCATCGTCGCCGAATCGCCGATCCGGTGGCGCAGAACCTGCTCCTCCAGCACGACCTCGAAGCGGTGATCGCCCTCGTGGAGGAACCTCGCGCGGGCGAGCCGGGCGGGGACCGCCTGGTCGACGTCGTCGTGGGTTCCGAGGAAGGCCGTGATGGTCCGGAGGAGGGCGTCGATGTAGGGGCCGGTCTGGAAGAACCCCGGCACGACGTTGTGGGTGTAGACGCGTAGGAGTGCGGTCTTCTTCATCTCCGCGTACACCTCGTCCTGGCCCCGCTGGAGCCCGTCGCGCATGAGCGTGCGCCAATCCTCGTACATTCCGCCCCTCTCGCTCACGGGACGGCCACCGTCGCTCAGAGCTGGCGGCCCGTCAAGGGTGCCGGGATGAGGGATGGAGCCACCGGCCGGCGAGAGGTAGGCACTGTCGGGTGTGCCGCTGGAGCGCGGTGCGCGACCAGCCGTCCAAGTCCGCCCGAATGATGCCGTGTTGACTGTTTTCTGGACACCCAAACGAACGAGGTGGACGCCGTGAAGGCCGAGTTGGTGGCCGGCGCGGTGCTGACCGACGAAGCCGCCGAGGAGGTGGGGTGCGCTCAACGGAGCCGCCTACCAACTGCTCCAGACCGAAGTCGGCGGTGCCTCGGACGTGTTCTGCCGGGCCGAGGGCCCGCGGAATCTCGGATTCGTTCGGGTCGAGGCAATCTGATGCCCGCACTATGGAGACGGATCCCGGCGTACAGGCAGACTCGTCCGCTGCCGGAGGCGGGTGAAGCCCCCCTGGCCTCGGCCAGGGGGGCTTCACTGTGTCAGGTCACCGTGGGGTGGGGGTGGTCAGGCCTTGTTCCAGGTGTTGCTGGTCCACAGGGCCGCGTCCCAGGTGTTGCCGCCCTTGCGGTAGAGGACGAAGTTGCCGTCGGACTGGGCGACGGCGTAGGCGCCGGGGTTGCCCTCGGTGTAGGTGCGCCAGTAGAGGGTGTTGTCGTCGGCGACGTAGAGGACGCCGCCCTGCTCCAGGTAGGCGATGGAACCGGGGTGGTTCCAGGTGCCGCTGGCCCAGATGGCCCGGCCGTCGGACTTGCGGTAGAGCACCAGGTTGCCGTCGCCCTGCTGGACCAGGATGGTGGTCCGGGACTCGACCCAGTTGTTGGCCGCCAGGCCCTGCTCGGAGCCGAGGGTGTCCGACGGGTAGAGGGTGTAGTCGCCGTTGACGAGGGTGGGGATGAAGCCGACGTTGGCGTCCCAGAGGGGCTGCGGGTCGGCCTGACGGCCGATCAGGAGGTCGCCGTAGGCGAGCACCAGGGTGGCGCCGGGGTGGTTCCAGGTGTTGCTGGTCCAGATGGCGTTGTCCCAGGTGTCGCCGCCGCCCTTGCGGTAGATCACGAGGTTGCCGTCCTGCTGCATCACCGCGCGGGCACCGGGGCTGGTCCAGGTGCCGCTGGCCCACAGGGGGAGGATGCGGGCGCCGTTGGAGGCGACCAGGTAGAGCACCAGGTTGCCGTCGGGCTGCATCACGAGGGTGGTGCTGCCGGCCGGCACGCTGTCGCCGGAGGAGAGGACCTGGCCCGGCAGCACCGCGGCGGTGGGCTCGGCCGACGCCTGGGCGGCGGACGGGGCCGCCTGGGCGGTGGAGGGCGCCGACTTCGCGGCCTTGGCCGCGGGGGCCTTCGGCATGGTGCGGGTGATCGGTGCGGGCTTCCCGGGCTTTGCCGGAGCCGGTGCCGCGACGGCTCCGGGTGCGGTGGTGGCCAGGACGGCGCCGACGCCGATCAGGAGCGCGGCGGCACGCTGGAACGTGCTCTTACGCATGGGTCCCCCTCGAAAAGGTAAAAAAACTGTGTACGTCTTGAATGCGACAGAGAATTCATACACCAGAGCGATGACAACTCGGCAGCGGGGGGGTGTTCGAGTGGTGAGGATCATGTGTCCGCCTCCCGGGTCGTGGCCACCGGGGTGCTCCGACTGCGAAGGGGAGCGTGAGGCGACCCCAATCTATCCCTCCGGGTGCCCTGTCCGGTAGGACCCGGAACACCCCGGTTCGAGCTTGTCCGCGGTGGTGGCGCGGGCCCAGACTCGACGCATTCCACGTCTCTTCCCACCGGGCCCCGTCGGGTCCGGCGCTGGGGCGTGCGGTGACGAAGGGGGACGTGATGGTGGATCAGGCGCGGGTACTGCGGGCCAGGGTGAGGCTGCTGAGCCTGGACCGCAGGCTGCTGCGGGGGACCGAAGGCCTGTGGGTCTACCGGACGCTGGTGGAGGTGAACCCGGAGGCGTACGGGTCGAAGTTGGCGCGGGTGCTGGTGGAGGCGAGCGGTTCGGAGCGGGTGGCCGGACTGCCGGAGCGGCGGCGGGCGCTGCTGGCGGAGGCCCGGGAGTGGGCCGAGCGGATCGAGCCCGGGCATCCGTACCGGGCGAAGGTGATGGAGCGGCTGGTGGAGGCGGAACGCCGGGAGGGGAGCGGGGGCTGACGGTGCGTCGGACGTGACGTGCGGCGCGACACGTCGGCGGGCCGCGCCGGGCGGGAGGCTCGGCGCGGCCCGGGGCCGGGGAGGTGGGGGTGGGGGGATCAGGACTGCGGGGGGAAGACCAGCGGGAGCAGCGTCCGCTGGACCTCGGTGAAGGCCGCGGCGGTCTCGGGGAAGCCGAGGCGGGCGTCGCCGGTGGTGAGCGAGGCGATCAGGGTGGTGGTGCCGTCGGGGGAGCCGTACATCAGGGTGCCCCAGCCCCAGAAGCCGCCGTTGTGGGTGTAGAGGGTGCCGGCCTCGGTCTCCTCGACGATCAGGCCCAGGCCGTAGGCGAACTTCGTGTGCGGGGTGCGCATCTCGGCCATCAGCTCGGCGGGGAGGAGGCGGCCGCCGAGCAGGGCGGAGAAGAAGACGTGCAGGTCGCGGGTGGTGGAGATCATGTCGCCCGCGGCGGAGATCCACGAGGGGTCGGAGCGGGTGACGTCGACGGTCCTCCACTCCTCGCCGTCCTGGTAGGTGTAGTAGGCGTTCGCGTGCGGCTCGGGGAGTTCGGGGGAGGCGTCGGGGACCAGGGTGCCGGTCAGGCCGAGCGGGGCGAGGAGGCGGAGGTGCATCTCCTCGGCGTACGGGCGGCCGGTCACCCGCTCGACCAGCAGGCGGGCCAGCACGTAGTTGGTGTTGGAGTAGTTCCAGTCCGTGCCGGGCTCGAACCGGGCCGGCTTGGAGAGGGACAGGCGGAGCAGCTCCTCGGGCCGGTAGGTGAGGAGGAGGTTGTCCACCCACTCCTGGCCCTGCCAGGGGATGCCGGGGGCGGTGGTGCCGTCCTCGTAGTACTCGCCGGTGTGGTTGAACAGGCCGCTGGTGTGCTGGAGCACCATCCGCACCGTGATCCGGCGGTCCAGCCCGTACCCGGGCAGGTGGTCGTCGACCGGGTCGTCCAGGCCGAGCAGGCCGTCGGCGACCAGCAGCAGGACCAGGGTCGCGGTGAAGGTCTTGGTGTTGCTGCCTATCCGGAGGTGGCCGTCGGCCGGTGGCGGTGCGTCGGAACCGAGCGCGCGGACGCCGGCGCTGCCGGTCCATTCGCCGTGCGGGTCGTTCACCCGCACCTGGATCCCGGCCCAGCCGGAGGCGGCGATCTTCTGGATGGCGGCCCGGAGTTCGGCGCGGTGGGCGGTGGTGAGCTGGTCGGACATGGTGCTGTGCTCCTTGCAGGGGTGGGGTGTTGAGGGGGGAGGGGGTTCAGAGGGCGCGGGCGGTGATGTCGCCGTGGGCGGTGGTGGCGCGGATGGTGAGGGCACGGTCGCCGTCGTTGCGCAGGGCGTTGACGACGCGGCCGTAGGAGGTGGAGGCGTCCAGGACGGCGGAGCTGCCGGGGGCGGTGGTGACGGTGATGTCGCCCTTGGCGGTGGTGAGTTCGGCGTCTCCGGTCAGGGCGCCGAGCCGGATGTCCCCGGCCTGGAGGGTGATGCGGGCGGCGGCGGTCCCGTCGAGTTCGACGGTGCCGTGGGCGCCGGTGAAGGTGACCTCGCCGAGGTGGCCGGCGGAGTGCAGCCCGCCGTCCGCGATCTCGGCCAGCACCCGGGCGCCGGTGGGGAGTTCGACGGCGACCTCGACCGAACCCGAGGGGCCGAAGGCCCGGTTGGCCGACTCGGGGGTCTGGATGCGGAGGGTGCCGTCCCGCTGCTCGACCACGGTCAGCTCGGCGGCCTTGACGTCGCGGCTGCTGCCCGGGTCGGCCGGGAGGACCCGGACGGTGGCGTCGGTGCGGTCGGTGGTGACGATCCGGATGTGGCCGGAGGCGATGTTCATGGTGGCGGTGAAGGTGTTCACGGTGGTCCGTCCCTGTGTCGCTGGCGTTTTCTGACATCGCAAACGCTACGTTGCAGTCACGGTTCGGGCAAGCGTGAAGTTGCATGGAAGTGGCAAACTGGCAGGTCAATTGCGGTAAATCATTGCAACGAGGGTGCTGGCTAACGCAACGTCAGCTCGTAGGTCGTTGCAATGGGCCGAAGGTGAACGCTCAGGCGGTGAGGTACTGGGCGGTGCCGGTGCGGCGGGCCGTGGCGAGGGCGGCGACCAGGGCGTAGCGGGCCGGGGTGAGGATCCGCCGCCAGTCGCCCAGGGCGTGCACGCGGACCTCGGTGTGTTCGGCCGGGTCGAGGACCAGGGCGTCGACCTGGTCCGCCGTCAGCAGGCCGCCGTCGAAGGCGAGGCCCACCTTGGCGGGCCAACCCTCCGCCGGGGCCTGGAAGATGACGCCGAGCAGCCTGGGCTCGCCGCGCAGGGTGTGGCCGGTCTCCTCGCGGACCTCGCGGACGGTGCTCTCCCACGGGTACTCGCCGTGGTCGACGTTGCCGCCGCCGAACTGCCAGACCTCGGGGTCGTAGACGGACTTGAGCATGACGGGGCGTCCGGCGGTGTCGGTGGTGAACGCGCACGTCCAGACGATGCCGTGGGTGAGCGTCTTCAGGTGTTCGGCCAGAGGTAGCTGCACGAACGATCAACGAGTATCGCGGGCCGCCGGTGGCGGGGTGGGGCCGTCGGCCACCCGATCGAGGGCGGGGTGTTCAGTCGAACAGCGGCTGCTGGTCGGCGGGTTGGGCGGGCGGCAGGCCGTCCAGCGGGAGCTGCTCCTGGAGTGCGGCGGCCTCGGACAGCGGGACGTGCGCCATCGACCCGGGGCAGAGCGTCAGCGAGCGGCTGTGCAGCTTGTGGTCGTGCACGACGCCGTAGCCGGCGCGGGTGGCCAGGGGCATCAGGGCCACCTGGCGGGAGCAGGACGGCTCCGGGCAGAGGACGCGGGGCAGCTTCATCCCGTCAGCATCGCGCAGGGGTGCGACAGCGGACAGCCCCCACCAAGGAGACGGGCACGGCACTAGCGCGGCGGAGGGGGAGTGGTCGGGCGGAGGACGGCGCGCAGGGCGGTGCGGACCGTGGTGGTGTCGACGTCGCCGAAGAGCGCCTGCTGGGCGATCAGGCCCTGCGCGGTGGCGATCAGGACGCGGGCGATGTCGGCGGCCGGGACCTCGGCGGGGAGTTGGCCGTCGTCCTGGTAGTCCCGGACCAGGCCGGACCAGAGCTCGTGCAGGGCGGCGAAGCCGGAGCGCAGGGCCGCGGCCAGGTCCGCGTTGCGCGGGGTCTCGGCCCAGACCTGGAGGATCAGCCGGGTGGAGGTCAGCGGGTCGTCGCCGCCGGCGGTCATCCGGAAGACCCGGTCCAGCACGGTGGAGAGCAGCACGTCCGGGGTGGGCCGGGGGGTGGTGGCGGCGGCCTCGGCGTAGGCGGAGCGGATGGTGCCCACCACCTCCTCGGCGATGGCCCGGATGATCTCGTCCTTGCTCGCGAAGTACCGGTACACCGCCCCGGCGGAGAGCCCGCTCTCGCGCAGCACGTCCTGCATCGAGGTCGCGTGGAACCCGTTGCGGGAGAAGCAGCGGACGGCGCCGTCGAGGATCTGGCGGCGGCGGGCGTCGAGGTGTGCCTGGGATACGCGGGCCATGGTGGTCACCATAGAACGAACATTCCTTCTTGACAACCGAGCCGGGGTCGCCCGAGAGTGGGTCTAGCAAAACGAACGATCCTTCTTTTTAGTCCGCGAACGAGAACGAACGAGAACGGGGACCACTCATGTCCGCCGACCTGCCGCCGACCCCACGTCGGATCGCCGTCGTCTGCCTCGCCGTACCCCTGCTGGTGGCCTTCGCGCTCTGGGCCTTCGCCTGGCCGGCCGCCCGCCTGGCCCCGCGCGACCTGCCGGTCGGCGTGGCCGGGCCGGCCGCCGCCACGGCCGAGGTGAAGCAGCAACTGGCCCACCAGCAAGGCGCGTTCGAGATCCACGAGTACGCCGACGGGGCGGCCGCCCGGGCCGCGGTCGAGCAGCGCGAGGTCTACGGCGCGCTGGTGGTGGGGCCGCAGGGCCCCGAGCTGTACACCGCCTCGGCGGCCGGCCCGGTGGTGGCCCAGCTGCTCCAGGGCGCGAGCGGCGGACGGGCGAAGGTGACCGACATGGTGCCCGCCCCGGCGGCCGATCCGCGCGGTGCGGTGCTCGGGGCCGGGCTGCTGCCGCTGGTGCTGGCCGGGATCGCCGCCGGGGCGCTGGTGACGGTGCTTCGGCTGCGCGGTGCGGCGGCGATCGCCGGGCTGCTCGGCGCGGCCGCGCTGACCGGGCTGGTGGCGGTGGCCGTCAGCCACGCCTGGCTGGGCGCACTGGGCGGGAACTGGCTCGCGGAGGCGGGGGTGTTCGGGCTCACCGCGCTCGCGGTCGGCGCCACCGCGGCCGGGCTGGCCTCGCTGGTCGGCATGCCGGGGATCGGGATCACCGCGCTGTTGATGGTGCTGGTCGGCAACGCCTTCTCCGGCATCACCTCGGCCCCCGAGATGCTGCCCGGCGCGGCCCGGGTGATCGGAGCCCAACTCCCGCCCGGGGCCGCCGGATCGGCCCTGCGCTCGGTGGCCTTCTTCGACGGTGCGGCGATCGGCCGCCCGCTGCTCACCCTCGCGCTGTGGGCCGGTCTCGGCCTCGCGGTGGTCGGCCTGGTCGCGGCCCGGCGCCGGACAGCCGGGCAGGCGGGGCAGGCGGGGCAGGCGGGGCAGACCGAGCAGGCCGAGACCGTGGCCGTGGCGGCCTGAAACCGCGTCAGCGGGCCCGGCGCCGCCGGTCGGTCCCTGTGGACGACGGAAGACCGCGGAAGACCGCGGAAGGCGGCGCGGGTCGGTCGGCGCGACGGCTGGCATGCTCCGGCCCGCCCCGGGGTCAGGCTGCGGGGAGGCCCCTGGTGAGGGGGAGGGCGGCCGCTGTGATACCGGCCAGGGCGAGGACGGCGGTGGTGGGGGAGAGGCCGAGGGTGGTGAGGGTGGTGGCGGCGGCGATGCCGAGGACGGGGCCGAGGTTCATCGCGGTCTGCTGGAGGCCGCCCGCGATGCCGGCGTCCGCGACGGCGGCGCGGCGGACCACGACGGCGGTGCCGGTGACCATCACGGTGCCGAAGCCCGCGCCCAGCAGCAGGAAGCCGAGCCCGCTGCCGTACCAGGGGTCGCCGGGCGACAGCCGGGAGAGCGGCAGGATGCCGAGGGCGATCAGCAGCAGGCCGGGGGCGGCGGTGCGGCGCGGGCCGTGACGGCGCATCAGGGCGGCGGCGGCCGGGGCGGCGCCGACCATGGCCAGCGCGAGGGGGAGGCCGCGCAGGCCGCCGTCCAGGGCGGAGAGGCCGAGGGTGTCCTGGAGCAGGTAGGTGGTCAGGAAGAGGGCGCCGAACGTGGCGGCGGAGGCGCTGACCAGGATGGCCAGCGCGGGGGCGGTGGGTGCCGTGCGCAGCAGGGCCGCCGGGAGCAGCGGGTGCGCGGCGCGGCGCTCGTGGCGCAGCAGCAGGAGGGCGGCCAGGGCGGTGAGCGCGGGGGCGGCCGGGCCGGGGTGGGGGAGGCCGGTCAGGGTCTGGACCAGGCCCGCCAGGGTGAGGGCGAGCAGGGCGGCGCCCGGCAGGTCGAGGCCGGGGCGGGCGCCCGGCGGCGTGGGCGGGGCGGGGAGCCGGACGGCCAGGGCGAGCAGGCCGATCGCGAGGGCGGGGGCCACACCGAGGAAGAACACGGCGCGCCAGCCGAGTTGGGTGGTCAGCGCGCCGCCGACCACCGGCCCGGCCGCGGCGGCGAGGCCGATCGCGGCGGTGCGGACGGCGATCGGCGTGCCGAGCCGGTCCGGCGGGTAGGCGGCGCGGAGCAGGCCGAGGGTGGCGGGCTGCAGCAGCGCGCCGAAGACGCCCTGGGCGGCGCGCAGGGCGATCACCCAGCCGATCGACGGGGCGCAGCCGATGGCGGCGGAGGTGGCGCCGAAGCCGAGGGCGCCGACCGCGAAGACCTGCCGCTGGCCGTACCGGTCGCCGAGGCGTCCGGCGAAGACCAGCAGGGAGGTGACCGCGATCAGGTAGGCGGTGCTGGTCCACTGGGTCTGCGCGAAGGAGGCGGACAGGTCGCGCTGGAGGGTGGGCTGGGCCACGGTCAGCACGGTGCCGTCCAGGGCGACCACGGCCGCGCCGGTGATGCTCCCGGTGAGGACCAGCCGCCGCTGACGGCGGCTCACGCTCTGGGTCGGGGCGGAGGCGGTGAGGGTCGTCATGCGGCGGCCGGGCCGAGGTGGGCGTCCAGGGCGGCGGCCAGCAGGGGGCCGATCTCCCCGCTGCCGGTGGCGAGTTGGAGGCTGCCCCAGCGGTGGAGCTGGGCCAGCCCGTGCAGGTTCGCCCAGAACGCTCCGGCCGCCACGGTGGGATCGGCGTCGGGGCGGACCGCCGCGATCAGGGCGCCGAGGCGGGCGAAGAGCGGCATGCTGGTCTCCCGCAGGCCCAGCTCGCCGCTCTCCAGCAGGTCGTGGCGGAACATCAGCTCGTACATGCCGGGCTGCTCGGCGGCGAACTCCAGGTAGATCCGGGCCAGTTCGGCGAGCTGCTCGCGCGGGGCGCCCGCCGGAGCCCGGTCGAGCCGGGCGGCCAGGTCGGTGAAGCCGCGCCGGGCGATGGCCGAGAGCAGGGCGAGGTGGCTGGGGAAGTGGCGGCGCGGGGCGCCGTGCGAGACCCCCGCGCGGCGGGCGATCTCACGGAGGGTCAGCGCCTGCGGCCCTTGCTGCGCGAGCAGCTCGGCCCCGGTGGCCACCAGGCGGGCGCGGAGGTCTTCGTCGGTCATGTAGACAGTGTCTACCAGGAGGAGGTAGACACTGTCTACTCGGCTCTCAGGGCCCCGCGCCGCCGGTGGCGTCGATGGAGCGGCCGGTGACCCAGCGGGCGTCCTCGGAGGCGAGGAAGGCGACGATGTCGGCGATGTCCTCGGGCTGCCCGACCCGGCCGAGCGCGGCCAGCGAGGCGGCGTGCGCCTCGGCGGCCGGATTCCCGCGCAGCCAGCCCGCGTTGACGTCGGTGTCGACCACGCCGGGGGCCACCGAGTTGACGGTGATGCCGCGCGGGCCGAGCTGCTTGGCCAGGTTGAGGGTGAAGGTGTCCAGGGCGCCCTTGGTGGCCCCGTAGGCGATGGCCTGGGGCATCGCCAGCCGGGCGGCGCCGCTGGAGATGTTGACGATCCGTCCGTGGTCGCGCAGCCGGGCCAGGCCGTGCTGCACGACGAAGAACGGCGCCCGCACGTTGACCGCGAAGACCTCGTCGAAGCCCTCCTCGGTGAGCGCGGCGAGGTCGGCGCTGCGGCCGATCCCGGCGTTGTTCACGATGATGTCCACGCCGTTGTCCGGCGCGTGGGCGGTGATGCCCGCGTCGAACGCGGCCCAGAGCGCGGCGGCGTCCCCGTGCCGGCCGAACTCGGCCCGGACGGCGAAGGCCCGGCCGCCGGCCTGCTCGATCCGCCCGACCGTCCCGGCGGCCGAGGTCTCGTCCCGGCCGTAGGCGACGGCCACCAGGGCGCCGTCCCGGCCGAGGCGTTCGGCGATGGCGCGGCCGATGCCACGGCCGGCGCCGGTGACAAGGGCCACTCGTCCGGTCAGGTTCCGCTGGTCAGAGGTCGTTCCGTGCATGGCTGTTACCCCGCCCCTTATTTCTTGGTCGATCGTTCAAGAAAGACCGTAGCACGATTTCTTGAACGATCGACCTACAATGTCGGCATGACCGAGAGAACGGGTGCCGGGCGAGGCCGGCCGCGCGGCTTCGACCGGACCGCAGCACTGGACGCCGCCACCCTGCTGTTCTGGGAACGGGGCTACCAGGCCACCTCCATGGGCGAGTTGACGGAGGCGATGGGCATCCGCGCGGGCAGCGTGTACGCCGCCTTCGGCGACAAGCGCTCGCTCTTCGAGGAGGTGGTGCGCCACTACGGGCGGACCCCGGCCGGGGCCTTCGCCGCCGCCGCGCTGACCGAGGAGCCCACCGCCCGGGGCGCGATCGCCCGGCTGCTGCGCGAGGCGGCCGAGGTCTTCCCCGGCCCGTCCCACCCGGCCGGCTGCCTGACCATCAGCGCCGCCACCAACGTGACCGTGCAGGACGAGGGGATCGGCGCCTACCTGCGCGAGCTGCGCAACGCCAACCTGGCGGTGATCGAGGCCCGGCTGGTGGACGCCCGGGCCGCCGGTGAGCTGCCGGAGGGTGCCGAACCGGCCGCGCTGGCCCGGTACTTCGCGGCCGTCTTCCAGGGCATGTCCCAGCAGGCCAGGGACGGCGCCACCGCCGAGGATCTGGCGGCGGTGGCCGAACTCGCCCTGCTGGCCTGGCCGGTGGAGTAGGAGGCATGCGGTGGAGTAGGGGGCGCGGCGAAGGGCCCGCCCGGCGGGTGCCGGGCGGGCCCTTGCGGTGGTGCCGGAGGTCAGGCCAGGCCCGCCCAGCGGGTCAGGGCGGCGGTGGCAGCGGTGCGGTCGGGGGCGGTGAGGGAGGCGATCCGGGCCGAGTGGGTGGCGTCCGGGGCCCAGAGGGAGAGCGAGTCGCGGGTGCCGTGTCCGAGGCGGAAGGGCTCGGCCACGCTCGGGTCGGCCGCGCCCTGGACGAAGAGCAGGCGCTCGCCGCGCAGGCGCACCCAGCGGTCGATGTCGCGCATCGCCTGGGGCTGGAAGCGCAGGTCGACCTCGCGGGGCACGAAGGAGCGCGGCTCGGTGGCGCCGGGGTAGCGGATCAGGTCCGCGAGGTGCTCCGTCTCGACGTCGAAGTAGCCCATCTGGGTGCCCAGTTGGTAGAAGTACGGGATGAAGCCGGTGGCGAAGGCGTCGGTGAAGACGACCAGCCGGCCGGTCCGGTCCAGCCAGTCGTAGAGCTCCTGGTCGGTGGCCTCCGGGCCCGGGACGGACGGGCAGCCGGACTGGCCGACGCTCTGCCAGAAGGTGAACGGGGTGCGCAGCACGCCGATCTCGAAGGCCTTGTCGACGCTGCCGATCAGCCCGAAGGTCGCGGTCGGGTACGCGGCGGTGTACTTCGCGGTCAACTGCTCGCGGTGGAGCAGCGCCTGGCGCTGGACGGCGCGGAGCGCGGCCCGGCACTCGGGGGTGCCGACCGAGGCCAGGAAGTCCCGGTAGGCGGAGTCCTCACGGTCGTTCACGTTGTTCGGGGCGCCGTAGGCGACCGTCCCGGCCACGTCCTCCGGGTAGAACCGGCGGTGGTAGACGGAGGCCATGCCGCCCTTGCTGCCGCCGGTGGAGATCCAGCGGCCCGGGTAGACGGAGTGGAGGGCCTCGACGATCCGGTGGTGGTCGGTGGCGGCCTGCCAGATGTCCAGGGTCCGGTAGTCGCCGGTGGTGCTGGGCAGCGAGGTGCCGAAGAACCGCTGCTCGGTGGTGAGTTGGTTGCCGTCCAGCAGGGTGGCGGGCTCGGAGCGGCCCTGGCCGGGTGGGAGGTCGTAGCCGCCGGTGGCGAGTACGGTGGGGCGGTCGGCGGCGCGGTGCAGCAGGGTCAGGCGCTGCTGGAAGGTGCCGGCCTCCGGGCGGTGGTGGTCCACCGGCTGACGCAGGCTCAGCTCGAAGAAGCGGAAGCCGGGCGCGGCCGGGCGCTCCGCCGTCACGGTCAGGCCGGGGACGGCGTCCAGCGCGGCCCGGATGTCCGGGGCGGCCGTGGCCGTCGCCGGTGTGGTGGTGAGCGAGGTCAGTACCGCTGCCGCGGCCAGGATCCGTCCGATCCACCTGCGCATGGGGTCCCTCCCGTGGGTTCGTCGTGCTGATGGGCTCCAGCCAACCGGCCCGGGCCGGGGCCGGTGATCCCTCCCGCGTGTGGACGGCCTCCCTCCCGGGAGGGAGTTGACGGACCGTCCGGCGCCCGACGGGAGGCCGGGCAGGCTGGAGCGGACAGGCAGGCTGGAGCGGGAAGGGGCGGGGACGATGGGCGGGGCGGTGCGGACGACCGAGGTCCGGGAGGTGCGGGGGACCTGGCGGCGGATGCGGCTGTGGGGCGCGGCGCACGCGGTGGACGACCTCTACCAGGGGCTGGTGCCGGCCGTGGTGCCGTACTTCGTGCTGGAGCGCGGCTACGGCTACGTCGCGGCCGGCGGCCTCACCCTGGCGGCGGCGCTGGGGAGTTCGGTGCCGCAGCCGCTGATCGGGATCGCGGTGGACCGGCACGGTCTCGGCTGGTCGGCGGCGCTCGGGCTGGCGCTGGCCGGTACCGGGTTCGGGCTGTCGGGGCTGGCCGGCTCGTACGCCTCGGTGTGGGTGCTGGTGCTGCTCTCCGGGATCGGGGTGGCGATGTTCCACCCGGCGGCGGGCAAGGCGGCCCGGGAGGCGGCGGGGGAGAGCGCGGCCGCGATGGGTGTCTTCGCGGCAGGCGGCAGCGTCGGGTTCTTCCTGGCGCCGGTGCTGGCCACCCCGCTGCTGGTGACCTGGGGTGTACGGGCCACGGCGTTCTTCCTGCCGCCCGCGCTGCTGATGGCCTACGTGCTGCACCGGCACCGGCGGCGGGCCCTGGCGGCGGGGCGGGCCGGGGCCGGGCGGACGGGCGCGGACCAGTGGGGGCCGTTCCTGCTGCTGACGGCGGTGGCGATGGTCCGCTCGGTGGTGTTCTTCGGGGTCAGCACCTTCCTCGGGCTGCACTGGCTGCGGGACCTGGGCGGCACCCAGACCCTGGCCGGGGTGGCGCTGGCCTGCTTCCTCGGCGGCGGGGTGACCGGCACCCTGCTGGGCGGGCGGATCGCGGACCGGCTGGGGCTGGTGCGGACGGTCCGGGCCGGCACCGCGCTGGCCGTACCGGCCTTGGCGGGCTTGGTACTTGCCCCGGGGCAGTACCTCCCGCTGCTGTTCGCCGTGCTCACGGGCGCGGTGCTGAACGTGCCGTTCGCCGTCCTGATCAAGCTCGGCCAGGACTACCTCCCGGCCCGCCCCGGCACCGCCTCCGGGGTCACCCTGGGCCTGGCCCTGAGCGTCGGCGGCCTCTCGGCACCGCTGCTGGGGCTGCTCGCCGACACCCACGGGCCGAGCGGCGTGCTCACCGCGCTCTGCGCTGTCCCGCTCCTGGCGGTGGCGCTGGCCGCGTTCCTGAAGGAGCCACGGGCGGTCTGAGGACACATCGGGCCATGGCCGTTTCGGTCCTTCGGATACCCCTTCCACCCGGGCTGAGCTGCGACGAAGCTGTACTTCGTCAGCAGGAAGGGCCCGACCGGTAGGGAACGAGACCTGGCTGACGGTCACTCACCAGCGCTAGACCGCCGCTCCTGCAGGGCGGCAGTCCGCGCAGCCGATCCGTCCGCACCCCTCCCGGAGTACAGCCATGTCTTCTCGCGCTTCCAAGATCACCCGCATCGCCCTCACCGCCGCGATCACCCTCTCCGGCGTCGTCGCCACCACCGCCCTCGGGTCCACCGCCGCCCTGGCCGCGTCGTCGGTGGGTGGCTCGATCACCGCCTCCGAGGTTGTGGCCCGGGCCGACAACTGGTTCCAGCAGAACGTTCAGTACGCCCAGAAGGGCACCTTCCCGGACATCGACGGCAAGGGCTACCGGCCGGACTGCTCCGGCTTCGTCTCGATGGCCTGGCACCTGAACGACAGCGAGAACACCGACAGCCTGGACGACCGCTCGCTCACCACCCGGGTCGCGAAGAGCGACCTCCAGCCCGGCGACGCCCTTGACAACGACCCCGGGAACGGCGACATCTCGGCCACCGGCCACGTGATCCTGTTCGAGCGCTGGATCGACAAGGCCGCGGGGAAGTTCTCGTACTACGCGGAGAGCAGCGAGGTGAACGACATGCGCCACGAGGAGGACTTCATCGACGGTGGCGCGGACGGTTACATCGGCGGCCACGCGGCGAGCGAGTACTTCGGCCTCCGCTACAACAAGATCATCGCTGACACCGCTGTCACCCCTGCCAACAACACCGTGCGCCTGGTGGACCTGACGCCGAACGGCGACGTGTTCAACGCCGAGGGGAACTTCGTCGCCGGGTCCTGGAGCTCGTGGAACAACCTGGGGGCGTCCTCGATCAAGGAGGTCGCCAGCGCCTCGACCGGGTCGACCAACCGGATCTTCGCGGTCGGCAGCGACAGCCGGATCTGGGAGAAGGACGGCAACTACGCGACCGGGCAGTGGTCCGGCTGGTTCCAGGTGCCGAACAGCCCGGCCGTGAAGGCGATTTCGGCCTCCTCCTTCGGCAACACGGTGCACCTCACCGCGATCGGCACCGACGGCCAGATGTGGAACTCGGACGGCGCCTTCCCGAACGGCGGCTGGAACGGCTGGACTTCGCACGGCGGTACCAACCTCAAGCGGATCGCCTCCGTCTCGACCAGCGACAACGTGAACCACGTCTTCGTGGTCGACGCCAACGACCAGCTCCGCGAGATCGACGCCAACTACGCGACGGGCACCTGGAACAACTGGGCGGCCGCGGCCGGCGGCTTCACCGCCAAGGACGTCTCGGCCTCCGCCTACGGCAAGACGGTGCACCTCACCGCGATCGGCATGGACGGGAACCTGTACAACACCGACGGCGACTTCGCGGCCGGCACCTGGAACGGCTGGTCCAACAAGGGCGGCAGCGGCCTGAAGCGGCTCGCCAGCGCCACCTCCTCGGTCGCCAACGTGAACCACGTCTTCGCGGTCAACGGCAGCAACCGCCTGGTCGAGATCGACGCGGACTACACCAAGGGCACCTGGAGCACCTGGGCCGAGCCGGCCGGCGGCGCCGACTCGATGGGCATCGCGGCCTCCTTCACCAGCTGACCCGCACCGCCCGCACCACCCGCACCACCCCTACGGCCGTGCCCGGCCCCGGATGACGACTCCGGGGCCGGGCACGGCCGTTGCGGCACATCCGACGGGGCGTCAGCCGAGGGCGGCGAGCACCTCGTCGGTGGAGGTGAGGTGGCCGATCCGCGGGAAGATCTTCGTGGTGCTGTGCACGTGGGAGTCGCCGTCCATGTCGGTCATCGCGTCGGTGACGAAGGTCAGCCGGTACGTCAACTCCCAGGCGCTGCGGGCGGTGGACTCGACGCCGATGCTGGTGGAGATCCCGGCGAGGACGATGTGCCGCACGCCGCGCCGCCGCAGCTGGAGGTCGAGTTCGGTGCCGGTGAAGGCACCCCAGTGCCGCTTGGTGACGAGGATGTCGTCCTCGGCCGGGCCGAGCGCGGGGGAGAGGTCGGAGAACCAGGCCGGCGGCATGGTCGGGGTGAACTCGTCGCCGGGGAGCGGGAGATCGCTGCCGTCGGGGTGCCAGCCGACCCGGACCAGGACGACGGGGAGCTTGTGGGCGCGGAAGGCCTCGGCCAGCCGGACGCCGCGCTCCAGCACCAGGGCCGGGTCGTGGGCGGCGGGGCGTTCCAGGATGCCCTTCTGGAGGTCGATCAGGACGAGGGCGGTGTCGGGAGTGATCTGCACGGGGCGAGCCTATCCGTCAGGTCAGGCTCGGGCGGGGACAGGAAAGTTTCTTTACCTTGCTCCGCCGGGCGGCCCCTGAGCTGCGCGGGCGCGTGGGCCCAGGTAAAGAAACCCCCCTGACGGAGGGTCAGCGGCCGGGACGGCTCTTGACCGCCCCAATTGGTCCAGTCCAATCTTTGATCCCCTGCACCGCCGGAAACCCCACTCATCCGGAGGACCCCCACCATGCTCGAACGAGCTCTGCCCGAGCGCGCCGCGCTCCGGGCCGCATCGTCACGCCGTAGAGCGGGCGCCCTGACCCTGGCCGCCGTGCTCTCGGCAGGCAGCGTCGCGATGGTCGCCTCTCTCGGCACCGCTTCGGCCGCCCCGGCCAACCTGCTCTCCAACGGCGACTTCGAGGCCGGCCTGACCGGCTGGAGCTGCGCCGCCGGCAGCGGCTCGGTGGTGAGCAACCCGGTGCACGGCGGCACCGGCGCACTGAGCGCCGCCGCCACCGCCGGGGACACCGCGCAGTGCCAGCAGACCGTCGCCGTCCAGCCCAACACCAGCTACACGCTGGCCGGTTGGGCGCAGGGAAGCTACGTCTACCTGGGTGCCACCGGCACCGGGGTGAACGCCCAGTCCTGGCTGCCCTCGGCGGCCGGCTGGAGCCAGCTCTCCACCAGCTTCAAGACCGGTGCGAGCACCACCTCGGTGACGGTCTACACCCACGGCTGGTACGGCCAGGGCACCTACCGGGCCGACGACCTGACCCTGACCGGCCCGTCCGGGCCGACCCAGGGCAGCAGCCCGTCGGCCAGCCCGAGCACCAGCTCCAGCCCGAGCTCGAGCCCCAGCACCTCGGCGAGCCCGTCCACCAGCACGAGCCCATCGGCCAGTTCGAGCCCGAGCAGCAGCCCGAGCAGCAGTCCCAGCAGCAGCCCCAGCAGCAGCCCGAGCTCCAGCCCCAGCCCGAGCGGCACCCCGAACGGCCCCGGCGGTGACGGCAAGGTGACCGTCCCGGCCGGGTTCAAGGTCGAGAAGACCACCCACAACGCGGTGGTGCTCTCCTGGCAGGCCTCCACCGACTCGACCGACAACGCCCCGGCCTACAAGGTGTGGCGCCAGGGCCAGTTGGTGGCCACCTCGATGGGTACCAAGGTCACGGTCAGCTCGCTGCTGCCCGGCACCGCCTACACCTTCACCGTCCAGGGCTACGACAAGGCCGGCCACGCCTCGGCGCAGTCCGCGCCGGTCACCGTGACCACCGCCGCCGCCCCGGCCACCGCCGCCAAGTACCGCTCCGCCTACTTCGACCAGTGGGGCGTCTACGAGAACAACTACTTCGCGAAGAACGTGGACACCAGCGGCTCGGCGGCCAAGCTGGACGTCATCACCTACGCGTTCGCCAACATCCACCCCACCTCGCACACCTGCTTCCAGGCCGTGAAGGCCTCCGACGCGGCCAACGAGAACAACCCCAACGCGGGTGACGGCGCCGGCGACGCGTACGCCGATTACCAGATGGACTACACCTCGGCGACCAGCGTGGACGGCTCCACCGACGTCTACGAGCAGCCCGTCAAGGGCAACTTCAACCAGCTGCGCCAGCTGAAGGCCAAGTACCCGAACCTGCGCCTGACCATCTCCATCGGCGGCTGGACCTACTCGAAGTACTTCTCCGACGCGGCCTCCACCGACGCCAAGCGGAAGGCCTTCGTCTCCTCCTGCATGACGATGTTCATGACCGGCGACCTGCCGACCAACGTCGCGTCCGACCCGTCCGGCGGCAAGGCCTCGATCGCCGGGCTGTTCGACGGCATCGACATCGACTGGGAGTACCCGGGCTCGGCCGGCGGCCACGTGGGCAACCACACCTCCACCGCCGACAAGCAGAACTTCACCCTGCTGCTCAAGGAGTTCCGCGAGCAGCTGGACGCCTACGGCGCCCAGCAGGGCAAGAAGTTCCTGCTCACCGCCGCGCTGCCGGCCGGCCAGGACAAGATCCAGTACCTGGAGACCGACAAGATCGGCGCCTACCTGGACTACGCCGACGTCATGACCTACGACATGCACGGCAGTTGGGACGCCAAGGGCCCGACCAACCACCAGGACCCGCTGCACGACAGCCCGGCCGACCCGTCCACCCCGGTGGTCCCGGGCGCGAAGAAGTACAACGTGGACACCGCGCTGACCGCCTACACCACCGGCCTGCCGGAGTACGGCGTGACCGGCGGCTTCCCGGCGAACAAGATCGTGCTCGGCATCCCGTTCTACTGGCGGGGCTGGACCGGCGTCCCGGCCGGTACCAACTACGGGCTCTACCAGAGCGCGACCGGCCCGACCCCGGCCAAGACGCTCAGCCAGGAGGCCGGTCTGGCCGCCTGGAAGGAGCTCACCCCGACCGCCGCCACCACCCACTGGGACCCGGTCACCGAGAGCTCCTGGACCTACGACGGCACCAACTTCTGGACCGGTGACACCCCGCAGGCCATCCAGGCCCGCAGCGCCTACGCCAAGTCCAAGGGCCTGGCCGGAATGTTCGCCTTCTCACTGGAGAACGACGACAGCTCGGCCACCCTGCTGAACGCCGTGGCGAACAGCCTCAACTGACGTACCACCGGCCCCGGTCGGACGGCGCCCGCACCCCTCCCGGGGTGCGGGCGCCGCCGTGCGTACCGGAGGTGTTTTCGGCCACGACCCCGAGAGGGATCAGGGATCGGCTACCCCGCCGGGCGGAGGGCGGGTTCGCCCTGGGGGAGGAGCGGCACCGGACCTGAGGTGGAGGTGCGTACCCGGACCGCGCTGCGAGGGTGGGGGTGCCGGAAGGGACTCCGGCGGGTAGCGATCCGAGGGGACTGGGACATGGCCAAGGGACTGCGCGGGGCGGGGTTGCGGGCGGCGGCGGTGGCACTGGCCGCCGCGACGGTGGTCGGTGTGGTGGCACCGGTGGCGGGGGCGGCGGGCGCCTCCGAGGGGGCACGAGGGGTGGCGGTCACGGCGGAGGAGGCCCCGGGCACCCGGGTCGACCGGGCGGCGCTCGACCGGGCGCTGCGCGCGGTGGTGGCGGAGGGCGGCTCGACCGCCGGCCTCGGCCGGGTGGTGGAGAACGGCCGGACGGTCTGGCAGGGCGCGGCCGGGCAGGCCGACCTGGACCGCGGCACCCCCGCCCGGGCCGACGGCCGGTTCCGGATCGGCAGCGTGACCAAGACCTTCGTGGCCACCGTGCTGCTCCAGCTGGAGGCCGAGCGCCGGGTGGATCTGGACGCGCCGGTCGAGCGCTACCTGCCGGGCGCGGTGCCGAACGGGCGGAACATCACGGTCCGTCAGGTGCTCAACCACACCAGCGGGATCTTCAACTACACCGAGGACAAGGCCTTCTTCGACTTCGAGACCCCGGAGGCCACCCAGCGCTGGCTGGACCAGGGGCGCTGGACGCAGCACCGCCCGGCCGACCTGGTGAAGCTGGCCGTCGCGCACGAGCCGTACTTCGCGCCCGGCACCGACTGGCACTACTCCAACACCAACTACATCCTGGCCGGGATGATCGTCGAGAAGGTGACCGGCCACGGCTGGGAGTCCGAGGTGGAGCGCCGGATCGTCCGCCCGCTCGGCCTGAGCTCCACCAGCTTCCCGTCCACCTCCACCACCGTGCCCGGCGTCCACGCCAAGGGGTACCTGCAGCTGGCCGGCGGCGGCCGGGCCGACGTGACCCGGCTCAACCCGAGCATGGCGGGCGCGGCCGGGGCGGGCATCTCCACCACCGCCGACCTGGCGAAGTTCAACTCGGCGCTGCTGGGCGGGAGGTTGCTGCCCGCGGCCCAGCTGGCCGAGATGACCACGGTGACCCCGCAGTCGCTGAAGTACGTCCCGTACGGGCTGGGCCTGATGCGCGAGGACACCCCGTGCGGCCGGCTCTGGGGCCACGGCGGCGGCATCCCGGGCTACGGCACCCAGATCCTGGGCGAGTTGGGCGGCAAGCGCCAGCTCTCCTTCTCCTACAACCCGTTCGACAACGCCCGGGCCGAGGACGCGGCCCGGACGCTGACCGCGCTGCAGTCGCTGATGGCCTGCGGCACCGCCCCGGCGGCGGGGGAGGGCAAGTCGCTCTCCGCGACGGCGAAGCTGGGCTGAGCTGAATCGGGCTGAGCTGAATCGGGCTGGGCCGAGCCGGCGGGTGCGCCCACGGGGGTGCGCACCCGCCGGCCATCGGGTCAGCAGCTCAGGTTGGCGCCGGGGACGGTGCCGAGGATCTGCACGAAGTTCTGGTAGGCGTTGATCCGGCTCTGCACCTGGGCGGGGTTGCCGCCGTTGCACTCCAGCGAGCCGTTGATGGAGCGGATGGTCTCGCCGAAGCCGGCGCCGTTGACCATCGCGTTGTGCGGGGTCATGGTGCCGGGGCCGTTCTGGGTCATCCAGTACCAGATGCCGGTCTTCCAGGCGACGGCCGGGTCGGTCTGCACCAGGTTGGGGTTGTTCAGCAGGTTGATGCCGAGCGCGTCACCGGCGGCCTTGTAGTTGAAGTTCCAGCTCAGCTGGATCGGGCCGCGGCCGTAGTACGCGGCCTGGCCGGCCGGGCAGCCGTAGGGCTGGGTGGTGTCGCAGTAGTGCGGGTAGTTGGCGGTGTTCTGCTCGACCACGTAGACCAGGCCGCCGGTCTCGTGGTTGACGTTGGCCAGGAAGGCGGCGGCCTCCTGCTTGCGCACGGTGTCCGAGCCGGTGCCCGCGAAGGCCGGGTAGGCGCTCAGCGCGTTGACCAGGCCGGCGTAGGTGTAGAAGGAGTTCCGGCTCGGGAACATCTGGTTGAACTGGGCCTCGCTGACCGGGAATCCGCCCGGGTTGGACGTGGTGGTCGGCGTGGGCGTCGGGGTGGAGCCGCCGTTGCAGGCGAACGGGTCCCAGTACCAGGTGGAGATCACCGGGTCGTAGCCCGGGTTGTCGTGCTCGGCGATGTAGTACTTGCCGTCGGTGTACCGGACCACCGCGCCGGTGGTGTAGGTCTGGCCGGCCACCCAGGCCGGGTAGTTGCAGCTGCCGGTGGGGGTCGGCGTGGGGGTCGTGCCGCCACCCCCGCCGCAGACACCCTGGTCGGCCCAGACGCCGGAGCCGCCGGTGGACGGGGTCTCGCCCTGGGTCCACCACTTGGCGCCCCAGTTGTGGCCGTTGTACGAGGCGGTGGTGCCGCCGGTGTAGACGGCGGAGGCGCTGTACGGGGTGGCGCAGGTGGCGGCGGAGGCCGCCCCCGGCAGGAACACGGCCAGGCCGACCGCCACCGCGAGCGCGGCGAGCAGGGCCATGAGTCGGTTTGTCGACACTTCGTCTCCCCTGGGTGCGGTGGGGGAACCGCACGGGTCGAGGACGGGATCGTCCGGTGTGGGGGACCCGCGGATGTGGGGGCGCGGGCCGGTACGGGAACCGTACGGTGGACTGAACCGCATTGGTCTACACCTGTCAAGGGGGGCCGTTCGGTTCGGGTGCGCCCTGACCGGCGCCGCTGAAAGACCGTCAGGGTACGGACGGAGCGCGGGCGGAGGGTGTCGGCGCGGGGCGGATCGTGTCGGCGCAGGGCGGAGGGGGTCAGCGCAGCACCGACGGGGACTCCGCGCCGACCACCAGCAGCTCGCCCTGCCCCGAGCCGTCGGCCGGGACGGACCAGACCTCGGGATTGCCCGCGCCGTCGCGCACGGTGTAGGCCAGGGTGCGGTCGTCCAGCCAGGCCGCCTGGTCGTCCACGCTGCGGGCCTCGGCGGTGGCGGTCACCTTCATGGTGCCCAGGTCGAGCACCGAGAGCCGCCAGCCCTTGGCCGGATCGGCGTCCACCGCCTCCTTGAAGGCCAGCCGGGTGCCGTCGGGGGAGAGCGAGGGGCACTCCACGTTCTCCTTGACCGTGCGCACCGTGCGGGCGGCCAGGTCGCCCTCGACCAGGTGGCGCCTGCCGGCGGTGGAGAGGGTGGCGTAGAAGCGGTTGTCGTCGGCGGTGAAGGTGATGCCCCAGTAGTTGACGTCCGGTGACCGGTACGGCTTCCCGTCCCGGGTGATCGCGAACTCCTCCAGGGAGTCGACCAGTTGGCCGGTGCGGGTGTCGTAGACGCCGGTCCGGGTGGAGAAGCCGCCGCCGCTGTAGGAGTCCCCGCCGACGAAGGTGGTCCAGTTGACCATCCGTCCGCTGGCCGAGACCCGGGCCCGGCTGGGCAGGCCGGCGACCGGGACCGACCTGGTCTCCTTCAGGTCCCGGTCGAGCACCACCATCCGGTAGGACCACTGGTCGTCCGGGTGGGCGCAGACCCCGGTGCCGCCCGCCGCGTAGGACCGGACGCACTCCAACTCGCCCACCTGGCGCGGCCCGTCGGGCTCATCCGCCGCCACGGTGTTCAGGTGGCGGTCGCCGATCACCAGCAACTGCCGCCCGTCGGTGGTCAGTCGGAGCGGGACGGCGCCGGCCGGCCGCCCGGTGCCGGTCGCCCGGTCGCCGGCCGTCAGTCCGTAGCCGACCGCGACGGCCGCCAGCACGGCGGTCACCGCCACGAGCACGCCGACCCTGGTCCGGGTGCTCATCCCGGCGGAAACGGGGGCCGGGGCCGCGGCCTCGCGGGTGAACTCGGCGGTCACGGAGCTTCCTTGGTGGCGCCGGGCAGGCGGAACAGCAGGACGGCGGAGGCGACGATCGCCAGCGCGACCGCCCCGGCGGCGAACCGGGTGGCGGTGGCCGGGCCCCACAACTGCCAGGCCAGGCCGAAGAGCAGCGAGGAGACCAGGTAGGCCAGCGCCTGGCCGGTCTGGATCAGCGCGATCCCGGTGGTGCGCAGCCGCTCCGGCAGCACCGGCCCGGCCAGCGCCATCAGCACCCCGTCCGAGGCGGCGTAGAACAGGCCGTAGAGCGCGAGCGCCACGATCAGCAGCGGCGTTCCGCCGAGCGGGCCGAACAGCAGCAGGTAGACGGCGGCCAGGGCCAGATAGGCCGTCAGCAGCACCGGCAGCCGGCCGACCTTGTCGGCCAGCGCGCCCAGCGGCGCGGCCAGTACCAGGTAGGCCAGGTTGGTGCCGACCGCGAGCAGCGGGAACCAGCCGATCGCCAGGTCCTCGCGGCGCTGGAGCAGCAGGTAGACGAAGCCGTCCCCGACGGTGGCGGTGCCGAGCAGCACGGCGGCCAGCGTCAGCCGCCGCACCGGGGCCGCCGTCAGCAGTCCGCGCACGTCCAACTTCACCCGGACCGGCGGGAGTTCCTCGCGCTGGTCGCGGACGAAGAGCACCAGCACGACCACCCCGAGCACCGCGATGCAGCAGCTGGCGACGAAGACCGCGTCGAAGGACTGCCCGGCGGCGGCCAGCACCGCCATCGCCACCAGCGGGCCGAGGAAGGCGCCGAAGCTGTCCATCGCCCGGTGCACGCCGAAGGCCCGGCCGAGCGCCTCGGGCGGGGTGGAGAGGGTGATCAGGGCGTCCCGGGGCGCGGTGCGCAGACCCTTGCCGGCCCGGTCCACCGCCACCACCAGGCCGATGCCGGTGGCCGAGCGGCCGACCAGCAGCAGGCCGAGCTTGGCCACCGCGGAGAGCGCGTAGCCGGTGCCGGCCACCGCCTTGCGCTGCCGGAAGCGGTCCGCCGTCCAGCCGCCGGCCAGGCGTAGCAGGGCGGTCGCCCCGGTGTTCAGACCGTCGATCAGACCGTAGGCCAGCGGGCTGAGTTGGAGCCCGAGCACCAGGTACATCGGCAGCACGGCGGTGACCATCTCGGCCGACACGTCGGTGATCAGACTGACGCTGCCGAGCGCGAGCACGTTGGCGCCGACCTTGACTGCGGTCCGGCTCCCGTCGGAGCGGGGCCGCCCGATCGTGGACAGGTACACGGGGCTCCTCGGGGGCGGGGCGGGGGCGGGGCGTGGACAGGGGTGGAGGCAGGGGTGGGGCGGCGTGAATGCCTGGGCATGGACGGCTCATATCGTGCGGTCCGGCGCCCCGGGCGGACAACAGGGCCTCGGTAGCGGCTCGGCATGTGATGGGTGAACAGCCGGTGTACGGGTACGAGTTGACCGCGTACACCCCCTGATCCTCATGTCCCGCACGTGAGTTGTTCATCTGCACGTGCCGAGGGAGCCCGTCAGCCCCCCCAGGATTTCCCCGCCCGTGGCACGGGTCACGGGCCTCTCCCCCAGGAAAGGGACTCTCCGATGGGCAAGCGCCAATCCTGGCGAGCCGCGACCGCCGCCTCCGCGGCTCTGGTCACCACCGCGCTCGCCGCGACGCTCCTCACCGCGACCGCTCCCACCGCGGCGGCCGCGACCACCACCTTCACCCCGGTCGCCGACACCTACGTGCAGGACAGCACGCCGAGCACCAACTACGGCACCTCCACCCAGTTCGTGGCGGACAACTCGCCGGTGCGGCAGGCGTTCCTGAAGTTCACCGTCAGCGGGGTGACGGCCCCGGTCACCGGCGCCAGGCTCCGGATCCGCTCGATCAGCGGCAACAGCGGCGCCAGCAAGGGCGGCGTGTTCAAGTCGGTCTCCAACACCACCTGGAGCGAGACCGGCACCACCTGGAACAACAAGCCCGCCCAGGACGGCGCGACCCTGGCCACGCTGGGCGCGATCACCAAGGACACCTGGTACGAGGTCGACGTCACCACGGTGGTGAAGGGCAACGGCACCTTCAGCTTCGGTGTCAGCTCGACCAGTTCGGACGGCGCGTACTACGACACCCGGGAGAGCGGCGCCGACGCCCCGCAGCTGGTGCTCACCACCTCCGGCCCGAGCCCCTCGCCCTCGGCCTCGCCGTCCCCCTCGGCCAGCCCGTCGCCGTCGGCCAGCCCGTCGCCGTCCACCTCCCCGTCGGCCTCGCCCTCCCCGTCCCCCTCGCCCACCCAGCCCTCCGGTGACCCGGTGCTGGTCGGCGCGGGCGACATCGCGGACTCCGGTTCGGGCGACGCCGCGACCGCCGCGCTGCTGGACAAGATCCCCGGCACCGTCTTCACCGCCGGCGACAACGTCTACACCAACGGCACCACCTCGGAGTTCAACTCCTACTACGAGCCGACCTGGGGCCGCCACAAGGCGCGCACCCGCCCGGCCCCGGGGAACCACGACTACAACACCTCGGGCGCCACCGGCTACTACACCTACTTCGGTGCCAACGCCGGTGACCCGTCCAAGGGTTACTACTCCTACGACCTCGGCAACTGGCACGTGGTCGCGCTCAACTCCAACATCGCGATGTCGGCCGGCTCGGCCCAGGAGAGCTGGCTGCGCGGTGACCTGGCCGCCAGCGACAAGCCCTGCACGCTGGCCTACTGGCACCACCCGCTGTACACGTCCAGCTCCAGCCACGCGCCGTCCACCGCGACCCGCCCGCTCTACCAGGCGCTGTACGACTACAACGCAGAGGTGGTGGTCACCGGCCACAACCACACCTACGAGCGGTTCGCCCCGCAGGACGCCAACGGCAACCGGGACGACGCGCGCGGCCTGCGCAGCTTCGTCGCGGGCATGGGTGGCGCGAGCTTCTACGGCTTCGGCACCATCCAGAACAACAGCGAGGCCCGGAACGCCGACACCTGGGGCGTCCTGAAGTTCACCCTGCACGCGAACAGCTACGACTACGAGTTCGTCCCGCAGGCGGGCAAGACCTACAACGACAAGGGCACCGGCACCTGCCACTGACCCCTGGTCACCTCCGGGGCGCGGGATGCCAGTTCCCGCGCCCCGGGGCGCCGCCCGGTCAGCCCTGCTCGGCGGCCAGCTCCTCCAGCAGGCGCACCGCGCGCTCCGCGTCCGCGGCGCCGACGAACAGGTGGTCGTGGTGGAAACCGGCCACCACGTTGCAGCTGATGCCGTGTTCGGCGAGCCGGGTGGCGACCGCCGCCGTCAGGCCGACCGCCTCCAGCGCCGAGTGGATCCGCAGCGTGATCCAGGCCG
Source organism: Kitasatospora sp. NPDC088742 (assembly GCF_055584905.1). NCBI lineage: Bacteria > Bacillati > Actinomycetota > Actinomycetes > Kitasatosporales > Streptomycetaceae > Kitasatospora > Kitasatospora sp. NPDC088742. The sequence goes on from NZ_JBVJLD010000018.1 coordinate 46,965, forward strand.
CCACGTACTCGTAGCGCAGCCCGAGCGCGTCCGCCTCCTCCTGCGCCACCACCACGGTCGGCCCCTCCGCCTCGGCCACCGTCACCACCGGCCGCAGCCCCGCCGGGACCTTGGTCGGCAGCGTGCAGTAGACGTACCTCTCCGGGTGCAGCTCCGGGCTCATCCCGCTCAGCAACTTGCGCAGATCACTCTCACCGGCCGTCATGCCGCCACGCTAGCCGCCGCCCCGGCGGCACGGTGCGCCGCCGTGCCGGTCGGGGCCGGAGAACCAGGTGCGAGAATTCCGCGTCCTCATGTCACCGGAGGGGGCGGCCGACCCGTCCTGAGGGACAGAACCGCGTCCGAGCGGATCCGCATGGCCGGCGTGCGCAACGACGACAGAGAGCCAGCAACAGACATGAAGGACTTCCGTAAGGACCTGGACGAGGAGCTCTCCTCACTGGACGCGCCACCCCTCGGCGATCTGGTCGGCCAGGCGGTCCGGCAGGGGCGCCGGGCGCGGCGCCGCCGCACGCTCGGCGCGGTGGCCGGCTCGGCGCTGGCCGTGGCCGGGATGGCGTTCCTGCTCGGCGGCCCGCTGCGGCCGCACACCGGCGGCGCGGACACCGCGGTGGTGGCCGCGGCCGACCTGCCGAGCGCCACGCCGAGCCCGTCGCCGACGGTCCGTCAGCCCACCACCGGCGCGGCCCTGCTGGCCGCCGTGGTCGGCCTCGCGCCGGACGGTCTGCGGACGGCCGGCGGCTACGCGGCCCAGACCGAGGGCGTGGACGGGGCGACCGCGACCGGGGCCCAGGTCTACCTCACCGGTCCGTCCGGGACGGGCATGATCCGGGTCTTCATCGGCACGACCGAACCGGTGGTCTCCTGCTTCCAGCAGCAGAGCTGCCGCTTGGACGACCGGGGCCAGCAGGTCATGGTCGACCACATGCGGGGCAACTGCGTCCAGGACACCGTGGTGACCTCCCGTCACCACGACGGCACCACGGTGCAGGTGAACGTGGCCAGCTGCCTGGCCTGGAACGAGGCCACGGGCAACCAGCCCGCCGCCCCGGCGCTCACCGAGAAGCAGGCCGTGGCCCTGGCCGGTGATCCGGCCCTGTCGGTCTGGATGACCGCGGACGAAGGCCTCAAGGCCAAGGCCGCCCACCCCGACCTGCCCCGGATCTCCTGACCCGATCCGGACCGCCGCGGCCCCGCCCGGGGCCGCGGCACCACCGTCACCGAGACCTGCACAGCACCACCCTGGGGGCCGAGAAGTGCGCAACGAAGCCGAGTTCGTCAGTTTCGCGGAGGGCAGCACGCTGCGCCTGCGCCAGCTGGCCTACCTGATGTGCCGCGACTGGCACCTCGCCCAGGACCTCACCCAGACCACCCTCACCAAGATGTACCTGGCCTGGCCCCGCCTCACCCGCCGGGACAGCGACCCCTTCCACTACGCCCGCAAGGTGCTGCTCAACGCCCTGCTCGACCACAAACGCCTGCGCAGCAGCACCGAACTCACGGTGGACCGCTTCCCCGACCGCCCCACCACCCCCGACACCACCGCCGTCCGTCTGGCCCTCCTCGACGCCCTCGCCCTCCTCTCCCCCCGCGACCGCGCCATAGTCCTCCTCCGCCACTGGGAGGACCACAGCGTCGAGACCACCGCCGAGATCCTCGGCATCAGCACCTCCATCGTGAAGTCCCAGACCACCCGCGCCCTCGCCACCCTCCGCACCCACCTCGGCGAAGAACGCCTCGCCCTCTTCGCCGCCTGACGGACACTCAGCCGTCCGCAGCCGGCGGGTGGGCCCCGTACCAGGGTCTGATGCGCAGGTAGCGCTCCTTCATGACCGGCCCGAGATGTGCCTCGATCCCGTAGCCCGGGCGCCCCGGGAAGGGGAGGTTGTACAGGAAGCCGGTCACGATCACCTCGATCGCCCCGGGTACGCACCGCCGGGTCTCCTCCTCCAGGAAGGCCAGGACCTGCCGCCAGTCGGGCCCGTCCGGCTCCCCTTCCCCCAGGTATGAGCGCACGGTGTCCTGAACGACGTCCCAGAAGAATACGTACGAGAGCACCTCGTGCTCGTTGCAGAGGTGGCACTCGTAGGCGTCGTCGAACCCGGGGACCCGGGCCACCAGGTCCTCCACCAGCCGCACTCCGGCGGCGTCCTTCTCGTCGATCGTGTCCTCGGCCGTCATGAGCGGGAACGCTAGCGCGCTGCTCGCCGAGCCGCTGCTGCGCCCAGCGGAGCTGGACCGATTGCCACCGAAGTTGGACCGAACGCAGGTCGTGACAGCGAAGTTGGATCGCACCAGGTCAGAGCAGCGCGTCTGGGTCGTGCACCGTCGCCGAAGACTGGGCAGCACGCCGGCGGTCGGCGCTCTCATCGAAGTTCGACCAGTCTCAACGGAGTTCGACCGCCCGGCAGGCCAGCCCGAGACACCCAGGCGCAGTGCCGAAGACGCCACCAGGATTCGGCCATTCGCTGCCAACCTTGATCCAACTTCACTGTCACGAACCGTGCTCGATCCGACTTCAGTGGCACGCCGTCCAAGTTCGCTGTCACACAACAGTCGCGGAGGGATGCTCGGCCGTTGACGAGCGATAGTTGGCGATATATCGTCGAAGTATCGGGATGGCTCGATGACAACGTCGACGAAAGTGAGTGATCACCATGCGTGGGAATGGATACGACAGGGGAGAGGGCCGTCGCCGTGAGCGGCGGGAGGGGTTCGGTGGGTTCGGTGGTGGGCGGTCCGGAGGGCCGTTCGGGCATGGGGGTGGGGGTCGGCCCGGGGGGCCGTTCGGGCATGGGCGGCGTGGGGGGAGGGCTCGGCGGGGGGATGTGCGGGCCTCGTTGTTGGCGCTGCTGCGGGAGCGGCCGATGCACGGCTACGAGATGATCACCGAGATCGGTGAGCGCTCGGGCGGGGCGTGGCGGCCGAGCCCGGGGTCGGTGTACCCGACGCTCCAGTTGCTGGAGGAGGAGGGGCTGATCGTGGGCAGCGAGGCCTCCGGCAAGCGGCTGTTCGAGCTGACCGAGCAGGGCCGCACCGAGGCCGAGGCCGGGGCGCCGAACCCGTGGGAGCAGGCCGGCCGGGGGGCGGACTGGGAGGCGGTGCAGGAGGTCGGGCAGGCGCTCGGGGCGGTGGAGCAGGCGATCCGTCAGGTGATGGCCACCGGGACGGAGGAGCAGCGGTCCAAGGGCCTGACGGTGCTCACCGAGGCCCGCAAGAAGCTCTACCTGATCCTGGCCGAGGAGGCGTGACGGCCCGTCAGTCCCCGAGGGCGGCCGAGGGGTCCTGGTACTCGTAGACCCAGCGCCAGCGGCCCTTGGGGTCGTACTCCTTGGCGCGCCGGTAGACCAGCGTGACGGCAGGGGTGTCCCCGTGTGCGGGGACCGGGACCTTGTAGACCTTGGGGACGTTGCTGAACGGCGTCAGCCCGACGGGGATGTTCCGACCGTCCAGGGGGCCGCCGACGAAGGGGGTGTCCGCGCTCTTCACGCAGCTCAGCCTACGGGGCGGCGCCCGGTGTGACGGTTCGGTGGAGGTGTCAGGAAGCCGGCGTGACGGGTGGTGTGACCAGCGCAGCACCGCCCACGGTCCGAACGGCCCCCCCGACACCCTTATCCTGCTCTGTACGCCCCTGGGAATTCCCTGGTACGCGGGCCCCGTCGGGGCCCGCTTCGAACCGTGCCCCGGGCGACTCGGCCGTCCGGCGACACCGGCTCCGGCCCACGGCGAAGCTGCCGGACCGACCGTGCCCCGGGGAAGCAACGGGGTGGGCTCCGGCGTTGCGTCGGGTGTTTGCGTCGGTCGCTGTGTCACACCAGGCACGGCAGCTACAGCAGGTGTGGAAGGGGTCCGATGGAAGCCAGCAGCAGGTGGACGGCCTGGTGGCAGCGGCGTGACCGCGAGCGGACCGGGCCGGGTACGGGGGGCGATCCGGCCGGCAGGCTGGACTTGCTGCTCAAGGCGGTGCGGGCGGGTTTCCCGTTGGCGCCGGCCGCGCATCCGGCGGGGCATCGATGTTCGTGCGACCGGGTCGGCTGTCCGGCTCCGGCCCAGCACCCGGTCTCGTTCGCCTGGCAGACCCAGGCCACCGTGGACCCGGAGCAGCTGGCCCGCTGGCTCTCCCGGGACCCGCAGGCCAACTTCGTCACCGCCACGGGCCGCGCCCACGACGTGCTGGACGTCCCGGCCGAGGCCGGCCGGCTGGCCCTGGAGCGCCTGGAGGCGCTCGGGGTGCACGGTCCGGTGGCCGCCGTCGGCGAGGACAGGTACCTGTTCTTCACCGCCACCCGGGGCACCCCGGTGGACGAGGACGAGTGGTGGCCGAGCGTGCTGGACAGCACTCCTGACACCATGTCGGACCACCCTGGCCTGCGCTGGCACTGCCGCGGCTCCTACACCCTGCTGCCCCCGGCCTCGCTGCCGGACGGCTCCCAGGTGCGCTGGCTGCGCGGCCCCGAGCTGCCGCTGCCGGACGCGCTGCGGGTGCTGGACGTGCTCACCGACGCCTGCACCGAGGTCGGCGCGGTGGCCCAGGAGCAGTGGCTGATCGGCTGACGCGGAGTCAGCGGAGTCAGCGGACGCAGCGGAAGCACGAGAACGGCGGACGGGCCCGAGGCCCGTCCGCCGTTCGTCGTCCGCGGGTGCGGCCGCGTCAGAAACCCTCGCCCGGGAGGGTGAGGATCTCGGCGCCGTCGGCGGTGACCACCAGGGTGTGCTCGAACTGGGCGGTGCGCTTGCGGTCCTTGGTGACCACCGTCCAGCCGTCCTCCCAGATCTCGTAGTCGTAGGTGCCCAGGGTGAGCATCGGCTCGATGGTGAAGGTCATCCCGGGCTTGATCACCTCGGTGGCCCGCTCGCTGTCGTAGTGCGGGACGATCAGGCCGGAGTGGAACGAGGTGTTGATGCCGTGGCCGGTGAAGTCACGGACCACGCCGTAGTCGAAGCGCTTCGCGTAGGACTCGATCACCCGGCCGATCACGTTGATCTGACGGCCCGGCTTGACCGCCTTGATCGCCCGGTCGAGCGACTCGCGGGTGCGCTCGACCAGCAGGCGGGACTCCTCGTCCACGTCGCCGCAGAGGTAGGTGGCGTTCAGGTCACCGTGCACGCCGTGGATGAAGGCGGTGGCGTCGATGTTGACGATGTCGCCGTCCTGGAGCACGGTCGAGTCCGGGATGCCGTGGCAGATGACCTCGTTGACCGAGGTGCAGACCGACTTCGGGAAGCCCCGGTACCCCAGGTCGGACGGGTAGGCGTCGTGGTCGCACATGTACTCGTGCGCCACCGCGTCCAGCTGGTCGGTGGTCACCCCGGGGGCGATCAGCTTGGCCGCCTCGGCCATCGCCTCCGCCGCGATCCGCCCGGCGATCCGCATCTTCTCGACCGTCTCGGCGGTCTGCACCTCGGGGCCGGTGTACGGGGCCGGCTTCGGCTTGCCGACGTACTCCGGGCGCGGGATGTGCGCCGGGACCTTGCGGGTGGGGGACTGGATGCCGGGTACGAGAGCCATGGCCGGAGTCTATCGGCCGGGGATCATCCGGCTCGGCAGTGCGTGCGAAGCCGCCCGATGGGAAATGATCACTGCACGAGACCAGGAGGAACACATGGCGTTCGGACGGAGCAAGCCCACCGGGAAGCCCGGTGAGTGGTTCTACTGCATCAAGCACGGCAAGGTCGAGGAGGGCCCGGAGTGCCCGGCCAAGGACCGCCTCGGCCCGTACGCCACCCGCGAGGAGGCGGCGCACGCGCTGGAGACGGCGGCCGAGCGGAACCGGGAGTGGAAGAACGACCCGGCGTGGAACGACACCCCCGAGGGGGAGCAGGAGAAGTGACGTGCCGTCAGGCCGCCAGCGCGTCGCGCTCGGCGGCCTGCGCCGCGTGCTGGGCCCGGACGGCCGCCACGTGCTCGTCGGTGCGGTCGTCGTAGCGCAGCAGCCGCGGCACCGCCGCGGTGAGCGCGACCACGCCGACCACGCAGGCCAGTCCGCCGGCCCAGACCGAGCCGCGGACGCCGATCGCGGTGGCCATCCCGCCGGCCCGGGCCTGGCCCAGCTGGGGGCCGACCGAGTAGCTGAGCAGCTCCACCCCGGCGAGGCGGCCGCGGAACTCGTCCGGGATGGACTGGTTCCAGATCGTGGACCGGGCCACGCCGCTGACCTGGTCGGCGCCGCCGGCCAGGGCCAGGCAGAGCAGCACCAGCCAGACGTTGCCGACCAGGCCGGCCAGGGCGATGGAGACGCCCCAGCCGAGTGCGGCGAAGACCAGCATCCGGCCGTGCCGGTGTACGTGCGAGGTCCACCCGCCGGTCGCCGAGACCACCAGCGCACCGGCGGCGGTGGCCCCGTACATCAGGCCGAGCGCCCAGTCGGCCCGCAGGTCGGAGGCCCAGAAGGCGTAGATGGCGACCGGGAAGGCGAACAGCATCGCCACGGTGTCGATCACGTAGGTGGAGAGCAGGTCCTTGCGGCCCCAGGCGTACTTGATGCCGTTGGCGATGGCGCTCAGCGAGGGCTTCTCGGCGCCGGTGGACGGCGGCACCGCCCGGATTCGGTGGAGCAGCACCAGCGAGACCGCGAAGGTGATCACGTCCAGCGCGTACGCGGTCTCCACCCCCGCGACCGCGACGATCACCCCGGCCAGCGCCGGGCCGGCCACCGAGGCGGCGTTGCGGTAGAGCGAGAGCAGGGTGAAGGCGGCGGTCAGCTGGTCGTGCGGGACGATCCGCGGGGTCATCGAGTCCAGGGCCGGCCGCTGCAGGCCGTCCGCGGCCGCGACCAGGGCGGCCACCACGTAGACCGGCCAGAGCACCGGGTTCGGCAGCAGCGCGTTCAGCAGCAGCAGGCCGGAGAGCAGCAGCAGGCCGACCTCCGAGCCGAGCACCAGCTTGCGCCGGTCCAGCGCGTCGGCGAGGGCACCGCCCCAGAGACCGAAGACGATGAGCGGGACCAGCTCGACCGCGCCGATCAGGCCGACCGCGACCGGGGAGTTGGTCAGGTGCTTGATCTGCAGCGGCAGCGCGACGTAGGTCAGGAAGCTGCCGAAGGACGAGACGCACCCGGCGCTCCAGAGCAGCCGGAAGTCCCGGGAGGAGCGCCACGGGGTCAGGTCGGGGCGCATCCGCTGCCAGATGGACGGGGGAGGAGCGTCAGGGGGTTCGGAAGTCACGTTGAGCCATGCTGCGACGGTGCGTTTCCGCGGGGCAAGCGATTTTCGGCCGCCCCGGGTGGATCGGCCCGCGGGTCGGACTACCAGCGGGAGAGCGGGGAGCCCGCCAGCCGCTCGGCCAGCCGGGCCAGCCGCCCGAGCCGGGAGGGCGGCCCGGCGGCGGAACTGACGAGGTGTTGGACGAGTTCGAACGGACCCTCGGTCTCCTCCGGTGGGGCCTGACGGGCGGCCGGGACGGTCAGCCGCTCGTGCGCCAGGCCGGCGAGCCCGTCGTCCCCGCCGTCCAGCGCCAGCACGGTGGCCCCGCCCCGGCGGGCGTCCCGGACCCGCTCCAGCAGCGGCGCCCCGGCCTCCGCCGGGGCCACCAGCAGGACGGTGGCCCCGCGCCGGGCCTCCGTCAACCGCCGCAGCCCGTGCGCCAGATGGGCCGGGGCCTGCGGCTCGACCCGGTGCCGCAGCAGGGTCGGCGCCAGACCGGGCAGGCCGGTCAGCGAGGCCTCCTCCTCCAGATGGGCGGCCAGGTGCCAGGGCTCGTACGCCGCGGTGCCGACCAGCAGCAGGCCGGAGGCGGTGCGCCGGCCGGTGGCCCGGCGCAGCGTCCCGGCGAACTCCCCGGCCTCCTCGACCCAGCCCGTCCCGGCCAGGGCGGCCCGGAGTGCCGAAACTCTCATCGCGTCCATGGACCGTCAGCATGGAGAGGAGGCACCGGGTTTGGCAGGATTCCGGCATGACTTCCCACGATTCAGTGAACCCGCCCGTCGGTGCCCCGGCCCTGCCCGACGTCTCCGGCCTGGTGGTCGGTGTCCTCGGCGGCACCGGCGACCAGGGCCGCGGCCTGGCCTACCGGCTGGCCCGGGCCGGCCAGCAGGTGGTGATCGGCTCGCGCACCGCCGAGCGGGCCGAGGCCGCGGCGGCCGAGACCGGCTACGGCGTGCGCGGCGCGGACAACGCGACCTGCGCCCGGGAGAGCGACATCGTGATCGTCGCGGTGCCGTGGGACGGCCACGCCGCCACCCTCGCCGAGCTCGGCGCCGAGCTGGCCGGGAAGATCGTGGTGGACTGCGTCAACCCGCTCGGCTTCGACAAGCAGGGCGCGTACGCGCTCAAGGTCGAGGAGGGCAGCGCCGCCCAGCAGGCAGCCGCGCTGCTCCCCGGCTCCCGGGTCACCGCCGCCTTCCACCACCTCTCCGCCGTGCTGCTCCAGGACCGCGAGGTCGAGCGGATCGACACCGACGTCCTGGTCCTCGGCGACGACCGCGAGGCCACCGACCTGGTCCAGGCCCTGGCCTCGCTGATCCCCGGCATGCGCGGCATCTTCGCCGGCCGCCTGCGCAACGCCCACCAGGTCGAGGGCCTGGTCGCCAACCTCATCTCGGTGAACCGCCGCTACAAGGCCCACGCCGGCCTGCGCGTCACCGACGTCTGACCGGCCCTCGGCACCCGTGGCCGGGAGCGCTCGGGCCGTCGGCGAGAATGGACGGCGTCCCGAGTCCCGGCCGAGGAGTTCCGCGTCATGCCCCGTAATGCCCTGTATGCGTCGATCGTGTTCGTGCTGGCGGTGTGCGCCGCGGTGGTGTCGTTCGTGCAGGGGACCTGGCTGGGGGTCGTCTGGGTGCTGATGGCCGGGGTGTCCAGCAACATCGCCTGGTACTACCTGCGCCGGGCGAAGGTGGAGAAGGCCGCCGCCGAACAGGGCTGAGCGGCCCCTGTTCGAATCCGCTGTGCCATGTAACATTTCACTGTTGCGGCGGCCAGGGAGGGCGAATGGCACGGACGGGTCGGACGGCGTTGGTGGTACGGGGAGGCTGGGCCGGGCACGAGCCGGTCGCGGCCTCGGACCGGTACGCGGAGCGGCTGGAGCGGGACGGGTACCGGGTGACCGTCTCGGACACCCTGGACAGCTACCTGGACGCGGAGCTGCTGGCCGGCACCGACCTGGTGGTGCAGTGCTGGACCATGGGCGCGATCACCGACGCGCAGGCCGCCGGGCTGACGGCCGCCGTGCGGGCGGGCACCGGGCTGGCCGGGTGGCACGGCGGGATCGTGGACGCCTTCCGGGACTGCGCCGAGTACCAGCTGATGACGGGCGGTCAGTTCGTCTACCACCCCCGGGAGCACGTCCGCTACCTGGTCACGCCGGTCGGGGAGCACCCGGCCACGGCCGGGGTCGCGCCCTTCGAGCTGACCAGCGAGCAGTACTACCTGCACCTCGACCCGGCGGTGGTCCCACTCGCGGTCACCGAGTTCACCGCCGACCCGGACCACCCCGAGCTGGCCGGCGTCACGATGCCGGTCGCCTGGGCCCGGAGCTGGGGCGCGGGGCGGGTCTTCGTCACCGTGCTCGGGCACGCCCTGGCCGACCTGGCGCACCCGCAGGCAGACCTGATGCTGCGTCAGGGCATGGACTGGGCCGCCCGGGGTGCCGAGTGAGCGCCCCGCTGCGGGTCGGGGTGGTCGGGGCCGGGAAGATCAGCGCGGTCTACCTGGACACGCTGACCCGGCAGCCGGAGACCACCGTCACCGCCGTCGCCGACCTGGACCCGGCCCGGGCCGCGGCCGCCGCCGGACGGGCCGGCGCGCGGGCCACCACCCTGGCGGAGCTCTGCGCCGCCGAGGACGTCGACCTGGTGCTCAACCTGACCGTGCCCGCCGCGCACGCCGAGGTCGCGCTGCTCGCGATCGCCGGCGGCAAGCACGTCTACGGCGAGAAGCCGCTAGCCGCCACCACCGCCGAGGCCCGTACGGTGCTGGCCGCCGCCGAGGCCGCCGGGGTCCGGGTCGGCTGCGCGCCGGACACCGTGCTCGGCACCGGCACCCAGACCGCCCGGGCGCTGCTGGACGCGGGGGAGATCGGCACCCCGTTCGCCGCGACCGCCTTCATGACCACCCCGGGGCACGAACTCTGGCACCCGGACCCGGAGTTCTACTACCGCCCGGGCGGCGGCCCGCTGTACGACATGGGCCCGTACCACCTGAGCGCGCTGGTCACCCTGCTCGGCCCGGTCCGCCGGGTCACCGGGCTGGCCGCCACCCCGCGCCCCGAGCGGGCGGTGGCCACCGGGCCGAGGGCCGGGGCGCGCTTCCGCAGCGAGGTGCCGACCCACGTCACCGGGCTGCTGGAGCACCACGGCGGGGCGGTCACGACGCTGGTGATGAGCTTCGAGGTCTGGGCCGCCCGGCTGCCGCACGTCGAGGTGTACGGCACGGCCGGCTCGCTCTCCGTCCCGGACCCGAACGACTTCGACGGCCCGGTCGCCCTGCACCGCGCCGGAGCCGAGGCCTGGGAGCCGGTCGCCCCGCCGGCCGGCCGGCCCGGCGCGGCGCGCGGCCTCGGGGTCGCCGACCTGGCCCGCGCCCTGGCGGCCGGCACCCCGCACCGGGCCTCGGCCGATCTCGCCCTGCACGTCCTGGACGTGATGGAGTGTCTGACCGCCGCGGCCGCCACCGGCTCACCCGTCGAGGTGACGAGCACCTGCGAGCGGCCGGCGGCGGTGGAGCCTCAGGACTTCCAGAAGCGGAACAGGTAGTCGCCCAGCGCCGCGTAGTTCGGGTCGACGCCGAACAGGCCCATCACGCCGTCCACCACGCCGAAGAACCAGGAGTTCACCTCCGGCTGCCAGAGCAGCAGGAAGACCGCCAGCATGCCGTACGGGGCGATCTGCGAGAGGCTGCGCCGGGTCTGGTACGAGAGCCAGGGCTCGATGATGCCGTAGCCGTCCAGGCCCGGCACCGGCAGCAGGTTCAGCAGCGCGGCGCTGACCTGGAGCATGCCCAGGAAGCCTAGCGCCCCGGCCAGCGGGGAGACGTTCAGCTCACGGCCCATCACCTCGGCGTGCACCGAGGGGTCGTCCAGCCAGCCCGCGCCCAGCGGGATCAGCAGGGCGGCCGCGCAGACCACGTTCACCAGCGGCCCGGCGGCGGAGATCAGACTGTGCTTCAGCCGGCCGCTGATCCGGTGCCGTTCGATGTAGACCGCGCCGCCGGGCAGGCCGATGCCGCCGAGGATCACGAAGACCACCGGCAGGACGAAGCTCAGCAGGACGTTGGCGTACTTGAGCGGGTTGAGGGTGAGGTAGCCCTTGGAGCCGATCGAGATGTCGCCGCCGTGCAGCGCGGTGCGGGCGTGCGCGTACTCGTGCAGGCAGAGCGAGACCATCCAGCCCGCGACCACGAAGAGGAACACCCCGAACCGGGCGCTGCCGTAACCGGTGGCGACCGCCCAGCCGGCGGTGCCCAGGGTGGCCAGCAGGACCCAGAACACCGGGCTGATCCGGCGCTCCTCGCGGCGTGAACGCTGGGCTTCGGCGAAGGTCATGACGGGCTGGCTCCGATGCGGGACGGGTACGGAAGGGGCGGGTGTGACGGTCGATCATGCCGGGCCGGTCCGGGGCCCCACAAGGCGTGACAGGTGAACGGACCGTCATCCCCGACGGTTCCGAAGGATATTCGTACCTGAGAGCGGCCCGGCGTCCCCGAGAATGGCCGGGTGCACTACGCCATCCTCGGAACCACCACGGCCCGCCGCGACGACGGCACCCCCGTGCCCCTCGGCGGGGCCCGGCTGCGCGCGCTGCTCACCGCCCTGGTGCTGCGCCAGGGCCGTCCCGTCCCGGCCGACCTGCTGGTGGACGAGGTCTGGGGCGCCGATCCGCCGCAGGACTCGGCCGCCGCGCTGCAGACCCTGGTCGGACGCCTGCGCCGCACCGTCGGCCGGGAGGAGATCGGCTCCGGCCCCGCCGGGTACTGGACCACCGCCGCCAAGGCCAACGACCTGGCCGACTTCCAGCGGCTCACCGCCGAGGGCCGGGCGGCCGTGGCGGCGGGGGACTTCCCGCGCGCGGCCGAGCGGCTCTCCGCCGGCCTGGCGCTCTGGCGCGGCCCGGCGCTGGCCGACCTGCCCGACCGCGGCGGCACCGCCACCCGGCTGGAGGCGGAGCGCGACGAGGCCCGCCGGGACCGGATCGCTGCCGAGCTGGAGCTCGGCCGGGCGGCCGAGCTGACCGCCGAGCTGGCCGAACTCTGCGACGCCCGTCCGCTCGACGAGCCGCTGGCCGCGCTGCTGGTCCGCGCGCTGCGGGCCACCGGCCGCACCGCCGAGGCGCTCCAGCGCTACGAGCTGGTCCGCCGCGAGCTGGCCGAGCAGCTGGGCGCCGACCCGGGCGAGGCGCTGCGCGCCCTGCACCGCGAACTGCTGGACGGCCAGCCCGCCCCGCCCCCGGCGGCGGCCCCGGCCGCAGCCGCACCGCCGCGCCGGACCCAGGGGAACCTGCGCCGCCGGCTGACCAGCTTCGTCGGCCGCGACGACGACCTGACCGCCCTGAAGGGCGCCCTGACGGCGGGTCGGCTGACCACCCTGATCGGCCCGGGCGGCTCCGGCAAGACCAGGCTCTCGCTGGAGGCCGCGCTCGCCGAGCAGGCCGACGGCGGCTGGCCGGACGGCGTCTGGCTGGCCGAGCTGGCCCCGCTGGAGGACCCGGCCGCGGTGCCCGGCGCGGTGCTCTCCGCGCTCGGCCTGCGCGAGACGGTGCTGCACTCCGGCGGCGCCGTCGGCGAGGCCGCCCGCACCTACGACCCGGTCCGCCGGATCGTCGAGCACTGCGCCCAGCACCGGATGCTGCTGGTGCTGGACAACTGCGAGCACCTGGTCCAGGCCGCCGCCGAGCTGGCCGACCAGCTGCTGGCCGAGTGCCCGGAGCTGACCGTGCTGGCCACCAGCCGGGAGCCGCTCGGGGTGCCCGGCGAGGTGCTGCTGCCGGTCGAACCGCTGCCCGGCCAGGTCGCGCTGCGGCTGCTGGCCGAGCGCGGCGCGGCCGCCCGCCCCGGCTTCGACCCGGCCGAGGACCCGGCCGCCTGCGCCGAGATCTGCCGCCGCCTGGACGGCCTGCCGCTGGCCATCGAGCTGGCCGCGGCCCGGCTGCGCGGCCTGACCCCGCGTCAGCTGGCCGACCGGCTGGACAGCCGCTTCGCCCTGCTGACGGCCGGTTCGCGGACCCTGCTGCCGCGTCAGCAGACCCTGCGCGCGGTGGTGGACTGGAGCTGGGACCTGCTGGGCAAGCGCGAGCGCGCGGTGCTGCGCCGGCTCTCGGTGTTCGCCGGCGGCTGCACCCTGGAGGCGGCCGAGGAGGTCTGCTCCGACGACACCGAGGTGCCCCGGGAGGAGGTCGCCGACCTGCTGCTCTCGCTGGTCGACAAGTCCCTGCTGGTGGCCGGACTGGGGGAGCGGCCCCGGTACCGGATGCTGGAGACCATCCTGGAGTACGCGGGCGAGCGGCTGGCCGAGGCCGGCGAGCCCGAGGTGGCGGTGCGTCACATCCGCTACCACCGCGAGCTGGTGCGCCTCGCCGACCGCGACATCCACGGCCCCGGGCAGCTGACGGTGCTCCAGCTGCTGGAGCGCGAGCAGGACAACGTCCGGGCCGCGATCCGCCGGGCGGTGGACCGGGGCGAGGAGCAGGAGGCGCTGCTCCTGGTGCTCGGCATGGGCTGGTACTGGCAGATGCGGGACTACCGGGCCGAGGCCACCGCCTGGTACGACGAGGTCTGCGGGCTCGGCCCCGACCCGTTCGCCGACGACGCCCCGGCGGCGGTGCCGCTGCTGGAGGGGCCGCTGGAGCGCCCGCTGCCGATGGCGCCGGAGATGGTGGCGGAGGCCCGCCGCCAGGTGCACCTCCACCGCCTGATCGCGGCCTTCGCGGGCGGCATGGAGCGGGAGGACCAGGCCGTCCAGGTGGCCCGGGCCCAGCGGATCATGGATGCCTACGGCCCCGAGCTGCCGCAGTCCTACCGCTTCCCGTCGCTGATGCGGGTGTTCGCCTCCTTCCTGACCGGCCGGATGGACAACATGAAGGACCTGCTGGACGAGGCGGTGGCGGGCGCCCGGGTGCACGGCACCGAGACCGACCTGGCCTTCCTGCTGCAGATCCGGGCCCGCACCCTGAACGACTGGGTGGGCGGGCTGCCGCAGGCGGTGGTGGACGCCAACGAGGCGCTGGAGATCTTCACCCGGCTCGGCGACCGCTGGGGCCGCTCGGAGGCGCTGGCCGCCCAGGCCGAGGCGATGGGCAACGACGGCGACGCGGCCGGGGCGGCCCGGACGTACCGTCAGTCGATCGGGCTGGCCGAGGAGTTGGGCGCGTACCACGAGGTGCCGATGCTCAAGGTGCGGCTCGGCGAGGCGCTGATGCAGACCGACCCCGAGGAGGGCGAGCGGATCGTCCGCGCGGCGCTGGCCGAGGTGGAGCAGGCCGGGGCCCAGAGCGCGGACGGCGCGCAGCTGTTCGGGCGGTTGGTGCTCTGCGGGCTGCTCAGCCGGCGGGGCGAGCACGCCGAGGCGCTGGCTGAGCTGGACTACCTGACGGAGCACCAGCAGCTGCTCGGGCCGCTGGTGCCCGGGGTCTTCACCGGTCTGGTGCTCTGCATCCGCAGCTGGGTGGTGGCCCGGTCCGGCGATCCGGAGGGCGCGCTGGCCGTGCTCCAGCAGGGCCGGCACCGGATGCGGGACGTGCCCGGGATGGCCGGGGTGTTCGCCGACCACATGACGGTGCTGCTGATCCCGTCCTTCGTCGGCACCCTGCTGGCGGTCGGCGAGCACCGGGGCGACCGCGCGCTGGTCCGCTTCTCCGCCGTGCTGCTCGGCTCGCACGACGCCCTGCACGGACCGCGCGGCACCTTCATCGAACGGGAGGAACGCGAGAAGGCCCACGCCGGGGCGCGGGCCCTGCTCGGTCAGGAGGAGTACGACGCGGCCCTCGCGGAGGGCGCGGCGCTCGGCCTCCCCGGCACCGGCGAACTGCTCGACCTGGTGCGGGACTTCTAGTGCCGGGCACGGCACTAGCCGCTGCGGTCAGGTCCGCTTGCGGAAGCGGGCCACCGCCAGCGGGGCGGTGACCGCGGTGACCACGACCGACCAGACCACGACCACGGTCACCGAGTGGGTGAGCGCGCCGCCGTTGATCAGGTTGCGGCAGGCGTCGGCCAGCGCCGAGAGCGGGTTGTACTTGGTGAAGGCCTGCAGCCAGCCCGGCATGGTGTCGGTCGGGGCGAAGATCGAGCTGCCGAACTGGAGCGGCATGATCACCAGCATCGAGACGCCCTGCACCGCCTGGGCGCTGCGCAGCGCCATGCCCAGCAGCATCGAGATCCAGATGATCGAGGTGCCGAACAGCAGCGAGAGGCCGACCGCGCCGAGCAGCGGCAGGAAGCCGGTGGTCAGCTTCAGCCCGAGGATCATCGCGAAGACGATCAGGATGGTGAAGGAGACCAGGGCCCGCATCAGCTCGGCCGCGATCTTGGCCAGCAGCACCGAGGCCCGGCCGATCGGCAGGGTGCGGAAGCGGTCCATCACGCCGGTCTGGAAGTCGCTGTTCAGACCGGTGCCGACGGCCATCGCCAGGTTCAGCCCGGTGGTGCCGAGCAGGCCGGGGATCAGCCACTGGATGTACTGGTCCTGGCCGCCGGCCACCGCGCCGCCGAAGACGTAGGTGAACAGCAGGGTGAAGATGATCGGCACGAACAGCGCGTCGATCATCGACTCGGGGTCGGCCTTGATCCGCATCAGGTTGCGGCGGGTCAGCGCGCCGACGTGGCGCAGCGCGGCGGCGGGGGAGGTGCGGGCCGGGGCGGCCGGGTTCAGGGTGGCGGCGCTCATGCCACGGGCTCCTTGTCACGGACGGTCTGGGTGGGGACGGTGTCCTGCGGCTTGCCGGTGATGGTGAGGAAGACCTCGTCCAGGGTGGGCAGCTTGGTGTCGATGCCGGCGATCGCGAAGCCGCGCGCGGCGAGCACGCCGACCACGGTGGTGAGCTGCTCGTCGTCGGTCAGCTGGACCGAGAGCAGGCCGGTGTCCTCGGAGAGGGTGACGTACGGCAGGCCGGCCTCGCCCAGGGAGCGGGCCATCTCCGGCAGTTCGGCCGGGTGGAGCGGGCGGACCTGGAGGGTGCGGCCGCCGACCTGGGCCTTGAGCTCGGAGACCGCGCCGTTGGCGATCACCTTGCCCCGGTCGATCACGGTCAGCTCGTGGGCGAGCTGCTCGGCCTCCTCCATGTACTGGGTGGTGAGCAGGACGGTGGAGCCCTCCCGGACCATCCGCTGCACCTCGTCCCAGACCTCGTTGCGGGTGCGCGGGTCCAGGCCGGTGGTGGGCTCGTCCAGGTAGAGCACCTTGGGGTGGCCGATCATCGAGGCGGCCAGGTCGAGGCGGCGGCGCATGCCGCCGGAGTAGGTCTTGGCGGGGCGCTTGGCGGCGTCGGTGAGCGAGAAGCGCTCCAGCAGTTCGGCGGCCCGCGCCTTGGCCTGCTTGCCCGACAGGTCGAGCAGCCGGCCGATCAGGTAGAGGTTCTCGTAGCCGGAGAGCAGCTCGTCCACCGAGGCGTACTGGCCGGTCAGGCCGATGGTGCGGCGCAGCTCGTTCTGCTGGGTCAGTACGTCGTAGCCGCCGACGTACGCGGTGCCGGCGTCCGGCTTGATCAGGGTGGAGAGGATGCGGACCAGGGTGGTCTTGCCGGCCCCGTTCGGGCCGAGCACGCCGAGCACGGTGCCCTGACGGACGGTCAGGTCCACGCCGTCCAGGGCCTTGGTCTCTCCGTAGTGCTTGACGATGCCGCGCACCTCGACGGCGTTCTCGATTCGGGTCATGGCAGCAGCCTGTCGGCCCCGGCTGTCACCTCGCTGTCAGCCCGCTGTCGCCCCTGTCGGACCGCCGTCACCGTCATCGGATGATCGCCATCCGTTAAATCTGACGAAGTCTCAGATTCACGGGTATAGTGAAATATCACATTGCAGCAGCACATGGCGTGGGGCCATGTGCGCTGTCGAGGGAGGGACTTCCATGTTCCGCAAGATGCTCGTCGCCGCCGGTGCCGCCGGCCTCGCCCTGGCCGCCACCCCGGCCCAGGCCGCCACCACCGTCACCACCTGCGGCAACTACGGCCTTCAGTCGGGCCTCTACACCAAGGTCTGTGCCGACGTCACCGGCGGCCAGGTCGCGCTCTACGGCCAGATCTCGCTCGCGGGCCCGCCGAGCCCGGGCTACCCGATCCAGCCCAAGGACCTCGTCGTCAACCTGAACGGCAACGTCGTGGGCGGCGCCTCGATCGGCTCCTACCAGGGCTACCGCACCTTCTACGCCTCCACCATCAAGGTCGACGGCGTCAACGGCACCGTGCCCTGCGGCTCCACGGTGCACGCCTCCTTCTCGGTCTCCTCGTTCGGCTGGTACAACACTCCGGTGACCCTGGACGTGCCGGTCAGCTGCTGATGACCCGTCAGTGAACGACGGAGGAGCGGGGCCCCGGCCCCGGCGCCCCGCCCCCCCCGGTGTGGGGACCCCGGCGTGGTGGGGGGGGGCGGCGCCCGGGACGGGGCCCCCCCCCCCCCCGCGGCGCCCACCCCGGGGGCGGGACCCCCCGC
>NZ_JBVJLD010000018.1:64545-136247 GCF_055584905.1 Kitasatospora sp. NPDC088742
GCGCCCCCCCCCCTCCCGGCTGCCCGGGGCGGGTGGCAACACCCCGCGGGCCCCGGGGGGGGGGGGGGGCGGCGCCGCCCGCCGCGCGGGGGGGGGGGGGGGGCGGGGCGCCGGGGCCGGGCCCCCGCTCCTCCCGCGTTGTGCGTACCGCTACTTGAAGGTGTGCTCCGGCGCCGGGAAGGTGCCCGCGCCCACCTCGGCGGCGAACTCCCGGGCGGCTTCACCCAGGACGGAGCGCAGGTTCGCGTACTGCTTGACGAACTTGGGCACCCGGCCCGCCGTCATCCCGGCCATGTCGGTCCACACCAGCACCTGGGCGTCGGTGCCCGCCCCCGCGCCGATCCCGACCGTCGGGATCGCCAGCTGCTCGGTGATCTGCGCCGCCAGCTCGGCCGGCACGGCCTCCAGCACCACCGAGAAGGCGCCCGCCTGCTGCACCGCCTTGGCGTCCCGGAGCAGCTGGTGCGCGGCCTCGTCGCCGCGCCCCTGCACCGGGTAGCCGCCCAACGCGTGCACCGACTGCGGGGTCAGCCCGATGTGGGCCATCACCGGGATGCCGGCCTCGACCAGCAGCTCGATCGAACGGGCGCTGCGCTCGCCGCCCTCCAGCTTGACCGCGCCGACGCCCGCCTCCTTCATCAGCCGCGCCGCGTTGTGCATCGCCTGGCCGGGCGACTCCTGGTACGAGCCGAACGGCATGTCGCCGACCACCAGGGCGCGCTTGGTGCCGCGCACCACGGCGGCCGACAGCATGACCATCTGGTCCATCGTCACCGGCACGGTGTTCTCGTAGCCGAGGTGGCAGTTCCCGGCCGAGTCGCCGACCAGCAGCACCGGGATGCCGGCCTCGTCGAAGACGCCGGCGGTGAGCGCGTCGTACGCCGTGAGCATCGCCCAGCGCTCGCCCCGCTGCTTGGCGGCGGCGATGTCCCGGACGGTGACGCGGCGGTTGGTGATCCCGCCGTACAGGGTCTGCGCGGACCCCTGGGCAGGCTGAAGCGGAGAAGCGTTCATGGAACAGGCTCCTGATGGGTTGTCGTCTCGTGGCGCCGTGCGGCGTCCCCGGATCTGCTCCCATGCTTGCACGCCCGCCCCTGCTCGCAAAGACCGGGCGCAGGCGCATCTTTGCCGAGAGTTTGCGATACGGGTCCGTCTCGTATCGAAAATCCCGCTAGGCTGATTTACGAGACGCCACGGTCTCGTTATGAACCTTGCATGGGGGAGAAGCATGACCACCGCCACACCGCCCCGGATCCCCGAGGCAGTGCACCGCCGACGCTGGGCGATCCTGGGCACCCTGGTGCTCGCCCTGCTCGTCGTCGTCCTCGACAACTCGATCCTCAACGTGGCGATGAAGACCATCGCCTCGCCCGCGCCCACCGGCCTCGGCGCCACCCAGAGCGACCTTGAATGGTCCATCAACTCCTACACCCTGGTCTTCGCCGGCCTGCTCTTCACGGCCGGCCTGCTCGGTGACCGGCTCGGGCGCAAGTGGTCGCTGCTCGGCGGCATGGTGGTCTTCGGCCTCGGCTCGCTGCTCTCCGCGCTGGCCGCCTCGCCCGGTGAACTCATCGGCTACCGCGCGGTGATGGGCCTCGGCGGCGCCTTCGTGATGCCCGCCACGCTGGCCATCATCATGAACGTCTTCGAGCGGCACGAGCAGCCCAAGGCGATCGGCATCTGGGCCGGCGCGGTCGGCCTGGCCATCGCCATCGGCCCGATCACCGGCGGTCTGCTGATCGAGCACTTCTGGTGGGGCTCGGTCTTCCTGGTCAACGTGCCGATCGTGCTGGTCGCCCTGGTCGCGATGGCCCTGCTGGTGCCGGACTCCAAGGACCCCAACCCCGGCCGGCTCGACCCGGTCGGCGTGCTGCTCTCGATCATCGGCCTGGTGGCGCTGATCTACGGCATCATCAAGGGCGGCGAGCTGGCCGACTTCACCGCGCCCGGCGCCTGGGTCCCGACCCTCGGCGGCGTGGCGGTGCTGACCGCCTTCGTGCTCTGGGAGCGGCACACCAAGCACCCGGCGATGGACGTCCGCTGGTTCCGCAACAAGGTGTTCAGCGCCTCCGTCACGGTGATCGGCCTGGTCTTCTTCGCGCTGATGGGCGTCTCCTTCTTCGGCGTCTTCTACACCCAGAGCGTGCGCGGCTACAGCGCCCTGCAGGCCGGTGTGCTGATGCTGCCGCTGGCCGTCGCCCAACTGGTCTTCGCGCCCCGGGCCCGGCTGGTGGTGGACCGCTTCGGCGTCCGGGCCACCTGCGCCGGCGGCATGGCGCTGATCGTGGTCGCCTTCCTCGGCTACCTGCTGCTCGGCCGGGACACCTCGATCTGGCTGCTGGTGGTGCTCGGCTTCCTGATGGGTGCCGGCATGGCGCACGTGATGCCGCCGGTCACCGTGGCCATCATGGGCTCGCTGCCGCGCGAGAAGGCCGGGGCCGGCTCGGCGCTGAACAACACCTTCCGCCAGGTCGGCGGCTCGCTCGGCGTCGCCGTGCTCGGCGCGGTGCTCTCCACCGTCTACCGCGACGGCGTCTCCGACACCCTGGCCCAACTCCCCGCCCCGCTGCGGGACAAGGCCGGCGAGTCGCTGGAGGCCACCCTCGCGGTGGCCGAGCGGACCGGGGCCACCGGGCTGGTCGCCCCCGCCGAGGACTCCTTCATCACCGCCATGCACGTGGTGGCCGGCCTGTCGGCCGGCGTCACCTTCGTGGGCGTGCTGCTCGCCTGGTTCCTGCTGCCCGGCAAGGCCCCGGCCGCTCCGGCCGGCGGTCCGCAGGGCGCGGCGGACGCGCCCGCCACCGAACTCGCCCCGGCGAAGGGCTGAGGCTGCGTCATGACGGTGGACCGGTACTCGAGCCCCGCCGGGCAGAATGGGGCCATGCAGACCGAGACCACCGACGCTTCCGCCCCCGACGGGTCGCCCTGCGCGCCCCGGCGGGGGCGGCCGCGCAGCGAGGCGGCCGAGCAGGCGATCGTCGAGGCGGTGGAGCGTCTGATGGAGGGCGGTGCCAGCCTGATCGAGCTCTCCATCGAGCGGATCGCCGCCGAGGCCGGGGTGGGCAAGGCCACCATCTACCGGCGCTGGCCGAACAAGGAGGCCCTGCTGGTCGACGTGTTCGCCCGGCTGGAGGCCCCCGACCCGGTGGTCGTCACCGGCCGCGGCGTCCGCGACGACCTGATCGCGATGATCGAGTACATGCGCCGGCGGGGCCTGGCCAAGCGCTCCCGGTGGGTGCTCAGGTCGGCCATGGGGCAGCTGGAGAGCTGGCCCGAGCTGCGCGCCCTCTACAAGGACCGGATCGTCCGGCCCCGCCGCGAGCTGGCCCGGCAGATCATCCAGCGCGGGGTGGACGAGGGCGTGCTGCGCGACGACCTCGAACCGGAGCTGCTGGCCGAGATGGTGATGGGGCCGATCCTGATCCGCACCCTGCTCTGGGAGGACGCCCCGCTGGACGACGAGAAGCTGGCCGAGCGGATGGTGGACGCGGTGCTGCAGGGCGCGGCGGTCCGTCCCCCGGTGCCGCCGTCCGGTGGCGAATCTCACTGATCCGGGGCGTGCCGGAACCCGGCGCGGCCGAGCCCACGTCAATGCCGTCATAGGCTGAGCCGAGAATCCGACAAAACCGGCCGGTCGTGGCTCGGCCGGTGACTCGGTTCGTGACGGTGGAACAGCTCGGAGGACGGTACATGGCGCAGGCGGACGAGGCAGTGGCTCCGGCGGACGGCGGGGACACCCCGGTCCGGCGGCCCCGCCGCTCCTGGCGGTCCGGCACCTGGCGGGTGGGGACCTGGCGGCGCGGTTGGATCATCGCCGCGCTGGCCCTGCTCACCACCCTGCTGCTGGTCCTCCACTCCTCGGTGCCCAACGGCTTCGGCAACCTCGGCAGCCTGCTGGAGACCTTCCTGCCCTGGCTCGGCCTGGCCGTCCCGCTGCTGCTCGCGCTCGCCCTGCTGCGCCGCTCGGCCACCGCGCTGGTGGCCGTGCTGCTGCCCGCGGCGGTCTGGCTCAACCTCTTCGGCGGCCTGCTCACCGACAAGAGCACCGGCACCGGCGACTTCACCGTGCTCACCCACAACGTGGCCGCCGCCAACACCGACCCGGCCGGCACGGTGAAGCTGCTCAACGACTCCGGCGCCCAGATCGTGGCCCTGGAGGAGCTGGCCGCGGACGGTGTCCGCACCTACAGCAAGGGCCTGGCCGCCGCGTACCCGTACCACGTGGTGGAGGGCACCGTCGGGCTCTGGTCCAAGTACCCGCTCTCCGACACCCGGGTGGTGGACATCAAGATCGGCTGGACCAGGGCCTTCCGTTCCACCGTGACGACCCCTCAGGGCCCGCTCGCCGTCTACGTCGCGCACCTGCCCTCCGTCCGGCTGAAGTTCGACAGCGGCTTCACGGCCGGGCGGCGGGACGTCAGCGCGCAGGCGCTCGGCGACGCGATCGAGGCCGAGCCGGTGAAGAAGGTGCTGCTGCTCGGCGACCTCAACGGCACCGTGAACGACCGCTCGCTGGCCCCCGTCACCTCCCAGATGCGCTCGGCCCAGGGCGCCGCCGGGGACGGCTTCGGCTTCAGCTGGCCCGCCGGCTTCCCGATGGCCCGGATCGACCAGATCCTCAGCAAGGGCGGGCTGACCCCGACCAACTCCTGGGTGCTCCCCGCGGACGGGAGCGACCACCGCGCCATCGCGGCGGAGTACCGCTACTGAGGGCGGAACCCTCGGGGCGTTCGTGCGCGTCTGATCCCTCGTAATGCTGACATAACGTCACAAGGGGGATGAATGACCCAGCTGGAGACGGTCGCGCCGGTACGGACCTCCGGGAGTGCCCCGCAGCGGTCGTCCCCGCCGTCCTCGCCGGGGAGGCGTCGCGGCCGGTGGCGGCGGGGGCGGCTGCTCGCCGTCGCGGCGGTGCTGACGGCGATGGTGATGGTGGGGCACGGCCTGATACCGGACGCCGGGAACCTCGGCGGCCTGGTCGAGACCTTCCTGCCGTGGAGCGGCCTGCTGGTGCTCGTTCTGCTGCTGGCCGGTCTGCTGCGCCGCTCGGCCACCGCGCTGGTGGCGGCGGCGCTGCCAGGGATGGTCTGGCTGGCGACGTACGGCGGGGTGGTGGCGGACGGCAGCAGCGGCAAGGGCGACCTGACGGTGGTGAGCCACAACGTGGCGGCTGCCAACCTCGACCACGCCGGCACGCTGAAGGTGCTCAAGGACTCGGGCGCCGACCTGATCGCCCTCCAGGAGATGGAGTCGGCCGCACTGGACGGGTACCGGCGGGGCCTGGCCGCCGACTACCCCTACTACCTGGGCGGTTCGACCTCCGACGGCCTGTGGTCCAAGTATCCGATCGAGCCGGGCGGCTTCGTCGAGAAGGACGGCGTCCAGCACGTCGGCACCGCGGCCCGCGCGGTGGTGGAGACCCCCAAGGGGCGGGTGGCGGTCTACTACGGCCACCTGGACTCCGTCCGGGTCACCCCGCGCAGCGGCTTCGGCTCGGACGCGCGGAACGCGAGCGTCGAGGCGCTGGGCGCCGCCCTGCGGAGCGAGCGGGAGGAGCGGGTGCTGCTGATGGGCGACCTGAACGGCAGTCTGACGGACCGTGCCTTCGCGCCCCTCACCGAGCAGCTGACCGCCGCTCAGGAGACGGCCGGCCAGGGCTTCGGCTTCACCTTCCCGGCGGCCTTCCCGATGGTCCGGATCGACCACGTGCTCAGCCGGGGGAAGCTCACCGCCACCGACTCCTGGCTGCTGCCGAGGACCGGCAGCGACCACCGGGCGGTGGCCGCCGCGTTCAGGCTCTGACGTGTGGAGGGCGAGGAGAGCGGACGCGCTAGTTCTTTACAGGAAGTGAGAAGGAAGCCCGTCCATGGCCTCGCCGTGGCACACGCTAGCAGTCAGGCGGGGATCAGCTCACGCAGGTTTTCCGGCGTGATGACGGTGGAGTCCGGATGCAGCCCCTCCGGGCGGGCCAGGCCGACGAAGGTGACCGGCCCGTCCGGGACGGTGGTGCCGTCCCAGTGGGTGGTGGTGGCCGCGCCCATCAGCCCGGTGAGGTGGCGCACCGTCAGGTACCGCCGCTCCACGGTGCCGCGGACCAGGGTGGCGACCGAGATCCGGTTGCCCTCCACCTGGTTGGCGCGCGGGCTGCCCTTGAGGTGCAGGTGGAGCCACTTGGCCCACCAGGTGCCGGTCTCGTCCCGCAGGAAGACCAGCGGCAGGGCGACCCGGCCCGGGCCGCGCAGCTCCGACTTCATCCGGACGGTGCGGGCCTCGAACGGGAGGCCCTGCTGCTCGGCCTCGCGCAGCAGGTACCCGAAGAAGGACTCCTTGACCTGTTCGAAGCCCTCGCCGTCGTAGATGTTGACCTGCGGCACGATGTACGTGCCGCGCACCGCGCCCAGCCGGAGGTCGATGAACTCCGAGGCACCGTGCCGGGCGTCGGTGATGTCGCCGGAGTGCACGCCCTCGACGGTCTTCAGCTCGGTGTACGAGAGCCAGCCGAGGGAGTGGTACCGCTCGTCCAGCAGCAGCGCGGACAGGTCGAAGTCGGTGCTGGTCCTGGACTGGTGCCAGTACACGAAGAAGCGCAGCAGCTCGCCCTCCACCGGGGAGACCGAACCCCGGGGCAGCACGCCGAACCCGCCGGCCGTGGCCTTCCCGCTGAGCGGCACCGCGACGTCCAGCACCGCCTGGTCGAGCAGCAGGTGGGCGGGGGACGGAAGGCGTCGGCGGGTCTCGGCGTCCAGCAGGGCGGCCAGCTGTTCGCGCGCTGCCGCCGGCAGGCCGGAGCGGGTGTCGTCGGCGACCCAGGCACGGCCCAGCCGGTTGGTGAACACCCGCTTGCGGTACGGCAGGTGAGTGCGGTTCAGCAGATGCTCCCGGAGCGAGAGCAGCACCCGGCCGGAGACCTGCGGCGCGGCCTGCCCGGCGGCGGCCAGCACCGTCCGCCGCTGCTCCTCGTCGGTGCAGGCGGTCAGCAGCCGGTCCAGCGCCCGGAAGAGCCGGCCGGGCGCGGCGCCGGCCAGCAGCCGGGCCGCTTCGGGCACGCTGTCCTCGTCCAACAGCGCCTCGAACCGGCCGGTCAGGGTCGGGGCCTTCAACTCACCGCGCGCGACCGCGAACACCCGGGCGGCGTGCGGCCACTGCGGGTACTCGTGCGGGTGCAGCCGCTCGCCGAGGCGCTTGAACTGCTCGCGGTGCGCGTGCACGTCCGCCAGCTTGCCGGGCGCGGCGGCCACCACCGCGTCCAGCCCGGCCAGCAGGGCCCGGCGGACCGGGCGGCGAAGCGAGGGCAGCCGGACCGGCTCGGTCAGCGACGGGTCGCCGTCCGCCAGCAGGTACGCCAGCCGGAGCACGTCGGTGACGGTGTCCAGGATCAGGCCCGAACCCGCGTGCAGCCGGGCGTGGTTGACCACGGCCCGGTTCTCCCGGACCGGGATCGCGGCGGGCTGGGGCCCGTCGTGGCAGAGCGGGGCGAGCACGGCGAGGTCGCGCAGGCCGTCCGGGCCGAGCGGGGTGGCACTGCCGGCCAGCGCGAGGTAGAGCGCGGTGACCTCCTCCGGCAGCGGCGTGCCCAGGTGCAGCACGGTCACCCGGTCGGTGGCCGCGGCGATCAACTCGCCGTGCCGTTCCAGGAGTTCGTCGTAGCCGTGCTGGTAGCGGCCGTAGCCGGGGAGGCTCAGGAGGTCGATCGTGCCGAAGCTGAGCTGCTCCAGCGTGCGGGCGCGGGAGGCCCCGTCCGCGAGCGCCTCGGTGATGCAGTGCACCCAGAAGTCCCGGGTGGCGGGCACGTTGGCCGGGAAGTCGACGAAGTAGGTGTTGTGCCGGACGTGGTCGCCGACCAGCTCCCGGACGGTGGCCAGGGTGGTGGTCGCGGTGGTGACCACCGTCTCGTGGGTCAGCCCTGACAGGTACTCGAACAGCTCGGCCGAGAGCTTGAACCCAACGGACATCAGCGCGGCGTCCAACTGCCGGGTGGCGGTGGCCCCTTGGCCCTGTGGGCCGGTGGGAGCGGGGACGCGGTGGGTGTGCTGGAGGACCAGGGCTTCGAGACGCTCGGACATCCGTGCATGCTCGCAGAGCCCTGGCCGCCCCCGCACCTCAGTTCTGTCAGCCTCGCCGCCAGTGGTTGGTGACGGGCAGCCGGCGGTCGCGGCCGAAGCCCTTGGCGGAGACCTTCGGGCCCGGCGGGTACTGCCTCCGCTTGTACTCGGCGGTGTCCACCAGCCGGACGATCCGGTCCACCACGGCCGGGTCGAAGCCCTGCGCGACGATCGCGTCCCGCCCCTGGTCGCCCTCCACGTAGAGGTCGAGCACGGCGTCCAGCAGGTCGTAGTCCGGGAGGGAGTCGGAGTCCACCTGGTCCGGCCGCAGCTCGGCGGAGGGCGGCTTGGCGATGGTGTTCTCCGGGATCGGGGGCAGCTCGCCGCGCTCCGCCGCCGTGGCGTTGCGCCAGCGGGCGAGGCGGAAGACCAGGGTCTTGTAGACGTCCTTGATCGGCCCGTAGGCGCCGACCGAGTCGCCGTAGAGGGTCGAGTACCCGACCGCCAGCTCGCTCTTGTTGCCGGGGGCCAGCACGAGGTGGCCCTCCTGGTTGGAGATCGCCATCAGCAGCGTGCCACGCAGCCGGGACTGCAGGTTCTCCTCCGCCAGCCCGGTCAGCTCGGTCGCGGCGGTGTAGGCGTCGAACATCGGGGCGATCGACACCGTCCGCAGGTGCAGCCCGGTGCGGCGGGCCAGCTCGGCGGCGTCGTCCTTGGAGTGCTGCGAGGAGTACCGGCTCGGCATCGAGACCCCGTAGACGTTCGCCCCGCCGAGCGCGTCGGTGGCGATGGCCGCGACGAGTGCGGAGTCGATCCCGCCGGAGAGCCCGATCAGCACCGAACGGAAGCCGTTCTTGCGGACGTACGCCCGGGTGCCCTCCACCAGCGCCTGGTACACCTCGGCCTCGTCGCCCAGCCGTGGTGCCTGCTCCTGACGCTCCGTCCGCTCCTGTCCCCCGTGGGCGCCGCCCAGGTCGGTGTGGACCAGTCGCAGTCCGTCGTTCAGCGGCAGGCCGTCGGTGAGGGTGGTGGTGGCGGCCGGGAGGGTGAGGTCGGTGAGCAGCAGGTGCTCCTCGAACTGCGGTGCACGGGACAGGACTTGGCCTTGTGCGTCGACGATGAGGGAGTCCCCGTCGAAGACCAGCTCGTCCTGGCCGCCGACCATGTTGACGTACGCGAGCGCGCAGCCCGCCTCCTGCGCCCGCCGCTGGACGAGGGTCAGGCGGGTGTCGTCCTTCTCGCGCTCGTACGGCGACCCGTTCAGCACCAGCAGCAGCCCGGCCCCGGCCTCGCGGGCGGCCTGGACCCGGCCGCCGTCCTGCCAGATGTCCTCGCAGATCGCCAGCGCCACGTCCACCCCGTGCAGCCGCAGCACCGGCAGCTGGTCACCCGGGACGAAGTAGCGGTGCTCGTCGAAGACCCCGTAGTTGGGCAGGTGGTGCTTGGCGAAGCGGCCCTTCACCTCGCCCCGGTGTAGCACCGCCGCACAGTTCTGCGGCGCCCCGGCAGGCCGGCCGCGCCACGGCTCCGTCGACCGCCCGAGGTACCCGACCACCACCGGAAGCTCCCCGAGCCCCTCGTCCCGGAGCGTCCGGGCCAGCCCGGCGAGCGCCTCCCGCGACGCGTTGACGAACGACCCCCGCAGCGCGAGGTCCTCCACCGGATACCCCGTCACCACCATCTCCGGGAACGCCACCAACTGCGCCCCGGCCTCGGCGGCCCGCCTGGTCCAGCGCACCACCTCCTCGCAGTTGCGCTCGATGGCACCGACCCAGGGGTCGGTCTGGCAGAGGGCGAGGCGGAGATTCGGCATGCCACCCAGCTTATCGTCCAACTGACACTATGTCTGCAGTGCCTTCTGCCCTACAGTGGAGTCTGGACAGACTAGACGGAGGTTTTTCGCATGGCATGGCAGGTCCAAGAAGCGAAACAGAAGTTCAGTGAGGTGCTCCGCCTGGCGGAGGCGGAGGGTCCACAGATCGTCACCCGCCACGGCGACGAGGTCGCGGTCGTCATCGACATAAGGGAGTACCGCAGGCTCAAGGGTGAGGAGGTGTCCTTCGAGGAGTTCCTGCTCCAGCGTGGACCCTCCTCCGATGACGCCTTGGCGGACGAGCTGGACGTGATCGTCGCCGAGCGCGACTATCCGCGACAGGTTGACCTCGGGGAGAACTGATGGGCTATCTGCTGGACACGAACGTGCTGTCCGAGCTGCGCAAGCGGGACCCCGAGCGGGCAGTGACCAGCTGGCTCCGCTCGGTCGGTGACGGCCCGGTCTTCACCAGCGCGTTGGTGATCGGCGAGATCCGACGGGGCGTGGAACGCATTCGCCGCCGTGACCCGGCGCAGGCGGAGCGGCTGGACGAGTGGATCGCGGCCGTCAGGCGCGGTTATGCCGACCGCATCCTCCCGGTGACCACCGAGATCGCCGAGGCCTGGGCCCTGCTGACCGTGCCGGACCCGCTCCCGACGATCGATGGTCTGCTCGCTGCCACGGCCAAGGTGCACGGGCTGACGCTGGTGACCCGCAACGTCAAGGATGTCGCCCGGACCGGTGTACCGGTGATCGACCCGTTCGAGCCCCTCGGCTGATGCTCCGTCCGGATCACCGGCCTCCCGGGCTGGACTCCGGACGAAGATCCGACATGATGGGGGCATTCGTTGCCGGGCCGCTACGAGCGGACGACCGGGCGTAACACGGACGTAAAGAGCAGAGGTGAGACTGTCCCCATGGGCAAGCAGCAGGAGTTCGTGCTTCGTACGCTCGAAGAGCGTGACATCCGTTTCGTCCGGCTGTGGTTCACCGACGTACTCGGGTTCCTCAAGTCGGTGGCCGTGGCGCCGGCCGAGCTGGAGCAGGCCTTCGAGGAGGGCATCGGCTTCGACGGCTCCGCGATCGAGGGCTTCGCCCGGGTCTACGAGTCCGACATGATCGCCAAGCCGGATCCGACCACGTTCCAGATCCTGCCGTGGCGTTCGGAGACTCCCGGCACCGCCCGGATGTTCTGCGACATCATGATGCCGGACGGCTCGCCCTCGTACGCCGACCCGCGGTACGTGCTCAAGCGCACCCTGGAGAAGGCCTCCGACCTCGGCTTCACCTTCTACACCCACCCCGAGATCGAGTTCTTCCTCCTCAAGGACCTCCCCGGCGACGGCACCCCGCCGCTCCCCGCCGACCAGTCCGGCTACTTCGACCACACCCCGCGCGGCGTCGGCCACGACTTCCGCCGGCAGGCCATCACCATGCTGGAGTCGATGGGCATCTCGGTGGAGTTCTCCCACCACGAGGGCGCCCCGGGCCAGCAGGAGATCGACCTCCGGTACGCGGACGCGCTCTCCACCGCCGACAACATCATGACCTTCCGTCTGGTCATGAAGGAGGTCGCGCTGGAGCAGGGCGTGCACGCCAGCTTCATGCCGAAGCCCTTCTCGCAGCACCCCGGCTCCGGGATGCACACGCACGTCTCGCTGTTCGAGGGCGACCGCAACGCCTTCCACGAGTCGGGCGCGGAGTACCAACTCTCCAAGGTGGGGCGCTCGTTCATCGCGGGCCTGCTCAAGCACGCCGCCGAGACGGCCGCCGTCACCAACCAGTGGGTCAACTCGTACAAGCGCATCTGGGGCGGTTCGCAGCGGACCGCCGGTGCGGGTGGCGAGGCGCCGTCGTACATCTGCTGGGGCCACAACAACCGCTCCGCGCTGATCCGGGTGCCGATGTACAAGCCCGGCAAGCAGGGCTCGACCCGCATCGAGGTCCGCTCGCTGGACACCGGCTGCAACCCGTACCTGGCGTACGCCGTGACGCTGGCCGCCGGCCTCAAGGGCATCGAGGAGGGCTACGAGCTTCCTCCGGGCGCCGACGACGACGTGTGGGCGCTGACGGACGCGGAGCGGCGGGCGCTCGGGATCCAGCCGATGCCGCAGAACCTCGGCGAGGCGATCGACCTGATGCAGCGCAGCGAGCTCGTGGCGGAGACGCTGGGCGAGCACGTCTTCGACTTCTTCCTGCGCAACAAGCGCCAGGAGTGGGAGGAGTACCGCTCCGAGGTCACCCCCTTCGAGCTCCGCAAGAACCTCCAGGTGCTCTGACCTCGCGTCAAGCCCGATCTTCGGCCCGCTCCCTGACGGCGTATTCGCCGGCGGGGGCGGGCCGAGGCGCGTTGTGGGGGTGAACAGGTGGCCAAGGCTTGCTGGTGGGTCAGTTGTCGTGGCGCCGGAACAGGCGGTGGAGGGCGGTGCCGAGTGCGGCCAGGCCGACCACGGCCATCGAGGCGAGGGACGGGATGAGGAGGAGCTGCCCGAGCCGGTCGGGCAGGGGCAGTGGGCCGTCGCCCGGGGCGAGCAGGTGGTAGGCGCTCCAGGCGGCCGGCCAGGCGGCCAGGTAGACGGTGGAGATCCAGCGCAGCTCGCGGTTGACGGGGACCGGCGGGGTCCGGGCCTGTCGAACTCGGCTTGCGGCAAGGGTGGTTGCGGCGGCCAGCAGGCAGACGCCGAGGCAGGTCCGGGCGGTGGTGGGACCGGACGGCACGAGGAGTGAGAGCCCCGCGCCGGTCGCGAGCCCGCCGACCACGGCGTGGCGGGCGGCCCGGCGCCATGACGGCCGGGCGGGGAGAGCGGGTGCGGCCGGGGCGAACCAGCTGACGGTGACCCAGGCGGCGGTGGTCGCGGCGGCGGCGCCGAGCAAGGCAAGGGGGAGCGGGCGGACCGACGGCTGCCAGGGCGTCACGGCGACGGACAGCAGGTAGGCGAGGGTGGCCAGGGCGGCGAGCAGGCCGGTGGTCCTGGTCCAGGGGGTCGGGAGCCGGTGGGCGGAGTCGGCAGGGGAGTGGGGCGCGGCGTCCTCGGGTGGTTCCTGATGGCCCGTCATGGTTGCCACGCCCCCGTCCTGATCAGTCCGTTCGGGTGAGGGTACGGGCCTGTGGGGCGTCGTGGGTAGCCCGGTCGGGTGAGGAGCTGACGGGTGGTCAGCGCGGGTGCGCCACCGTCCCCCCTGATGGCGGTACGTGACGAGAATGTTGCGGAGAGTTGTGTTCCGATGGGTGACGTCAACCCTAGATGTCGGCGGGGGAGCGCCTCGCGCCCGGCCGCCTGAACCGAGAGGTACCCATGCCCTCCACCGTCAGCCGTGCCCCCGGGAAGCGCCGCACCGTGCGCCGACTCGCCGTCGCCAGTGCGGCACTGGTAGCCGTCGCGGGTCAGATGATGACGATCCCCGCCGCCGACGCTCGTGGCTCCGGCTCCGGCGAGCGCCGGGCTCCGCACGAGACCATCGAAGAGAACATCCTGCCGATGAAGACCAGGTTCGACGGTCTCTTCCACGGCTCGATCACCCGGATCAGCAACTCGCTGATGACCTGCGACGAGACCAAGCCGCCGGTCGACCCGGCCCAGCCGCCCTGCGAGCAGGCCCGGACGGGCGAGGGGTCGCGCCCGATCAACAACAAGTACCAGATGAAGTACATCAACATCGATCCCGGTTCGATCGGCCCGGAGGGCGACGAGATCTACTCGGCCAGCTCCGCCGACCTCGGCCTGATCGAGGGCTCGAAGGTCAAGTACGCCCGCCTGTACTGGGGCGGTACCCGGGGCATCGACGACGTGGTGCTGCCGCAGAGCCAGATCGACGAGGTCTACCTCAAGCTCCCGGGCGACACCCAGTACACCAACATCGCCAACGACCAGCCGAGCATCGGGTACATCACCACCCAGGCGGAGAGCAGCTACCAGGCCTCGGCCGACATCACCGAGATGGTGAAGAAGCACGGCAACGGCACCTACACCGTGGCCAACATGGACTCCGTGGTGAAGCCGCACAGTTGGGGCGGCTGGACCATCGTGGTCGCGTACGAGAACGACTGCAAGCCGCTGCGCCACATCCACCTCTGGGACGGCTTCGTGCCCGAGCTGCCGAACAGCCCGGCGATCAACCTCAAGCTGGACGGCCTGGTCACCCCCGCCACCGGCCCGATCCAGGCCAAGCTCGGCTACGTGGTCTACGACGGTGACCTCAAGTGGACCGGCGACACCTTCTTCGCCAAGTCCACCAACGGCCCGAAGACCGAGTTCACCGACCAGAACCACTTCCCCGGCGACGCCTTCAACTCCACCATCGAGGAGCTGACCCCGTCGGACCAGTTCGTCCGGGTGCCGTACAACCGGAACAACTTCGGCTACGACTCCAACCGCTGGGACATCTCGAAGATCCTGCGCAACGGTGACACCGACATCACCGCCACCGTCGACACCGACGAGGACGGCTACAACCTGGGCGTCTTCTACGCCTACGTGAACATGGACGAGTCGCAGGAGGGCCTGGCCCCCAAGGGCTGACCCGTCAGGCCGCCGACCGCTGCCGCGTCTCCGCCGTCTCCCGGCGGGGGCGCGGCAGTTGCGTGCGGCCCCGGAGCGCCCGCTCCAACGGGCGTTCCACGTACCGGAAGAGCGCGGCGGCCACGGCCAGCGAGCCGCCCGCCAGCAGCAGCCAGACGCCGAGCAGCGCCCAGCCGCCGGCCGGCCGCCCGTACGCCGCGAGCCAGCAGCGGAAGCCGATCTCGTGCACCAGATACCAGGCGAAGGACCACTCGCCGAGATGGACCAACGGCCGCTGCCCGAACGCCCGTTGCCCGCGCAGGTCGGCTTGGGCGGCCGCCGTGATCAGGGCCGCGAAGAGCGGGGCGGAGAGCAACTGCGAGGCGCAGTACGGCCCGTACCAGAGCCGGTCCGGCACGGCCAGGTGCCAGGGGATCAGGGCGGCGTGGAAGCCGAGCACCGCCAGCCCGGCCGGGAGCAGCGGCACCCGGGGCAGCGTGCCTCGGCGGACCGCCAGGCCGAGCACCACCCCGAGCAGGAACTGCGGGGTGCGGGTGAGCGGCAGGTAGTCCAGCAGCCAGCCGCGCAGCGCCGGATCGGCGACCGCCGCGCCGGCGAGCCAGAGCAGCGGGCCGCTCAGCAGACAGACCACCGCCACCGCCCGGAGCCGACGCCCCGTCAGCGGCCCACCGGCCGTCGGCAGCGCCTTCCCCGCCGTCGGCCGACCCCCCGTCAGGGGGTTCCCCTTCCTCGGCGACGTGCTCCCCGAGGCCGGCCGACTCCCCGTCAGCAGTGCGAGCAGGAAGGGGAAGAGCAGGTAGAACCAGGCCTCGTCCCCCAGTGACCAGCTCGCCGGGTTGCCGCCCTTGGCCATCGCGGGCAGCCAGGCGTGCAGCAGCGGCAGCGACCAGAGCGCGGCGGCCAGCGGCAGGGCGGTGCCGATCGCCGCGTAGGCGGCCAGCGAGAGCAGGGTGGTGAGCGCGTGCAGCGGCCAGATCCGGGCCAGCCGGCGGCGCAGGAAGACCGTCACCGGCACGGCGGCGTCGGCGTACGTCCAGGCCAGCACGTAGCCGGAGAGCACGAAGAAGAAGGTCACCCCGCTGCGCCCGTACCAGACCAGCGGGCTGATCAGCGGGAGCTCGCCCAGCTGGCGGGAGAGGTGGTAGAGCACCACCAGCAGGGCGGCCCAGAACCGCAGGCCGGTGAGGGAGGGGAGACGCACACCGGGCCCAACGGTGCGGAAGGCGCTCAGGTTGCTGCCGCAGTACCTGACGCCGCACCACCTGACGCACCGTCGACCGTCTGCCCGTACGCTCGTACCAGGTGCGAACAGGGAGGCGGCCGCAGTGGCGGAGCGGAGCAGTCGGCTGGAAGTACGGCTGGTGCGGCGCGGGTTCTCCGACCCGGACGCCGCCGTCCGGTGGCTGGCCGAGCCCTGGCTGGACGGGCTGGCCGAGGACCCGCTGCTGCTGGACGCGCTCGGCGCGACCGCCGACCCGGACCAGGCGCTGCTCGGCCTGGCCCGGCTGCTGGAGGCGCTGGACGAGCCCGAGCGGCACACCCTGCGGGACACCCTGACCAGCTCGAAACCGCTGCGCGACCGGCTGCTCTCGGTGCTCGGCGCCTCCGCCGCGCTCGGTGACCACCTGGCCCGGCACCCGCGCGACTGGCACGCCCTGGTCACCTTCGAACTGCGCGACGTGCACCCCGGCCGGGAGGACTTCCTGTACGTGCTGCGCGGGCGGGTGGCGAGCAGCGAGGCGTCGCGCGCCGACGCGCTGCGGGCCGCCTACCGCCGCTGCCTGCTGGCCATCGCCGCCCGGGACCTGAGCGGGACCGCCGACCTGCCGCAGACCGGCGCCGAGTTGGCCGACCTGGCCGGGGCCACCCTGCAGACCGCGCTGGAGATCGCCGAGGAGGAGGACCCGGAGGCGGCCGGGCAGTGCCGGCTCGCGGTGATCGGGATGGGCAAGTGCGGCGGCCGGGAGCTCAACTACGTCTCCGACGTGGACGTGATCTTCGTGGCCGAGGCCCGGGACGGGGTCGAGGAACACAAGGCGCTCCAGGCGGCCACCCGGCTGGCCGCCCGGCTGATGCGGCTCTGCTCCGACACCACCGGCGAGGGCACCATCTGGCCGGTGGACGCCAACCTCCGCCCCGAGGGGCGCAACGGCCCGCTGGTCCGCACCCTGGCCAGCCACCTGGCGTACTACCAGCGCTGGGCCAAGACCTGGGAGTTCCAGGCCCTGCTGAAGGCCCGTCCGGTGGCGGGGGACGCCGCGCTCGGTGCCGCCTACGCCGAGGCCGTCGCCCCGCTGATCTGGCAGGCCGCCGAGCGGGAGAACTTCGTCGCCGACGTCCAGCAGATGCGCCGCCGGGTGGTGGACGCCATCCCCGCCACCGAGCTGGACCGCCAGCTCAAGCTCGGCCCCGGCGGGCTGCGCGACGTGGAGTTCTCCGTCCAGCTGCTCCAGCTGGTGCACGGCCGCACCGACCCCGGGGTGCACAGCTCCAACACCCTCCAGGCGCTCGCGCAGCTGAGCGACGGCGGCTACGTCGGCCGGGCTGACGCCGCGTCACTCGACGCCGCGTACCGCTTCCTGCGCGCGCTGGAGCACCGCATCCAGCTGCACCGGCTGCGCCGCACCCACCTGATGCCCACCGACCCGGCCGACCTGCGGCGACTGGCCCGCTCGCTGGCCCCGCAGATCAACGACACCGGGCTGACCTCCACGGGCCGGGCCGACCCGGTGGCCGCGCTCCAGCGGGAGTGGCGGCGGCACGCGATGGAGGTCCGGCGGCTGCACGAGAAGCTGTTCTACCGCCCGCTGCTGGACGCCGTCGCCGAGCTGCCGGCCGGGGCGATCGGCCTCTCCACGGCCGCCGCCAAGGCCCGGCTGGAGGCGCTCGGCTACGCCGACCCGGCCGCCGCGCTGCGCCACCTCACTGCGCTGGCCTCCGGGGTCAGCCGCAAGGCCGCCATCCAGCGCACCCTGCTCCCGGTGCTGCTCGGCTGGTTCGCCGACTCGGCCGACCCGGACGCCGGGCTGCTGAACTTCCGTCAGGTCTCCGACGCGCTCGGCCGCACCCCCTGGTACCTGCGGCTGCTACGGGACGAGAGCGCCGCCGCCGAGCAGCTGGCCCGGATCCTCTCGGCCGGACGGCTCGCCCCCGACCTGCTGCTGCGCGCCCCCGAGGCGGTCGCCATGCTCGGCGACCCGAACGGGCTGTCGCCGCGCGGGCGGCCCGCCCTGGAGGCCGAGGTGCTGGCCGCCGTCGGCCGGGCCGGCAGCGCCGCCGCCGGGGTGGCGGCGGCCCGCTCGGTCCGGCGGCGGGAGCTGTTCCGGACCGCGGCGGCCGATGTGCTCGGGCGCTTCGGCGAGGACCCGGGCGAGGCGGTGGACGCGGCCGGGGAGGCGCTCACCGCGCTCAACGCGGCCACCCTCCAGGGCGCCCTGCGCGCCTGCACCGCCGAGTGGGAGGCGGCCAACGGCGAGCTGCCGACCAGGCTCGCAGTGATCGCGATGGGCCGCTTCGGCGGCCGCGAGATGGGCTACGGCTCCGACGCCGACGTGCTCTTCGTCCACGAGCCCCGGCTCGGCGCGCTGGAGCAGGACGCGGCCAAGGCCGCCCAGGCCGTCGTCCACCAGCTGCGCACCCTGCTCGGCGCCCCCTCCACCGAGCCGCCGCTGCTGGTCGACGCCGACCTGCGGCCGGAGGGCCGGCAGGGCCCGCTGGTGCGCACGCTGGCCTCGTACGAGGCCTACTACCGGCGCTGGTCGCATGTCTGGGAGGCGCAGGCGCTGCTGCGGGCCGAGCCGGTGGCGGGCGACGCGGAGCTGGGCGAGCGGTTCCGGGCGCTGATCGACCCGCTGCGCTACCCCGGGGGCGGCGTGCAGGAGAAGGACCTCGTGGAGATCCGCCGGATCAAGGCCCGGATCGAGGCCGAGCGGCTGCCGCGCGGAGCCGACCCGACCACCCACACCAAGATCGGCCGGGGCGGCCTGGCGGACGTCGAGTGGACGGTCCAGCTGCTCCAGCTGATCCACGGTCACCGGCTGCCCGCCCTGCGGACCACCCGGACCAGGGCCGCCCTGACGGCCGCCGAGGCCGCCGGGCTGCTGGCGGCGGAGGACGCGGCGGTGCTGGAAGCCGCCTGGGTCCTGGCCTCCCGCGTCCGCGCCGCGGTCATGCTGGTCCGCGGCCGCCCGGGCGACAGCTTCCCCGCCGACGCCCGCGAACTCGCCGGCGTCGCCCGCTACCTCGGCTACGGCAGCGGCCACACCGGCGAACTGGTCGACGACTACCGCCGCACCACACGAAGGGCCCGCTCCGTCGTCGAGCGCCTGTTCTACGGCTGATCGACGGGGCGGGCCCTTCGGGGTGCGTCAGGCCGCGGCCTTCTCGCTCCAGTCGGCGGGGACGGTGACCGGGGTGTCGTCCGCCGGGGTGCCCGGGACGCGGGGGAGTTGGTAGGCCCAGACGTGGTAGACGGCGCGGGCGGCGGCGAAGCCGGCGGCCAGGCAGATGATGCCGCCGACGGCGTCCATCCAGAAGTGGTTGGCGGTGGAGACGATCACCAGCAGGGTGGCGGTGGGGTAGAGCAGGCCGAGCAGGCGGGCCCAGAGCGGGCGGGCCAGGAAGAAGATCGTCAGGCCGCACCAGAGGGACCAGCCGATGTGCATCGAGGGCATCGCGGCGTACTGGTTGGAGACGTTGGCCGCCGCGCCGGAGGCCATCGAGCCCCAGGTGTCGTGCACCTTGACGGTGTCGATGAAGCCGCCGCCGGTCATCAGGCGGGGCGGGGCGAGCGGGAAGAAGTAGAAGCCGATCAGGGCCAGGCCGGTGGTCAGGAAGAGCACCGTGCGGGCCGCCGCGTAGCGGCCCGGATGCGAGCGGTAGAGCCAGATCAGCACGCCGATGGTCACGATGAAGTGCAGCGTGGCGTAGTAGTAGTTCATCCCGACGATGAGCCAGGTCACCGAGTCGACCGCGTGGTTGACCGAGCGCTCGACCGCGATGCCGAGGGTCTGCTCCAGGTCCCAGATCCAGGAGGCGTGCTTCTGGGCGGTCGTCTCGTGCTCGGGCACCGCGTTGCGGACCAGCGAGTAGATCCAGTAGCTGATGCCGATCAGGGCGAGCTCGAACCAGAGCCTGGGCCGGGCGGGGGAGCGTCGCTGCCCCCGGATGCGGCTGCGCAGCGCGGCGCCGGTGGACTGGGCGGCCAGGGTGGCTCCGTCCGGCTGGTGGCTCGTACGGGCCTCGCCAGGGACGGAACCTGCCCGGGCCGCTGCCGGGGCGCTCGTGGCGTCGGCGGTGCGGATGTCGGTCGGTTCCCCCATGGACGAGAAGTCTGCCAGACGTGCTGTGGCTGCCTGCTCATCCTGCGGTAGTGGATTCTTCACCGCCTGTCCCCCTTCGGGGGTAGGGGGTCGGGTACCGGAGGCTGACATGGAGTCCATTG
This sequence comes from Kitasatospora sp. NPDC088742, assembly GCF_055584905.1. Lineage (NCBI taxonomy): Bacteria > Bacillati > Actinomycetota > Actinomycetes > Kitasatosporales > Streptomycetaceae > Kitasatospora > Kitasatospora sp. NPDC088742. The sequence goes on from NZ_JBVJLD010000018.1 coordinate 84,364, forward strand.
TGGCCCCTTCGGGTACGGCCGGTCGACGCGGCCCCCGGGAGGAGGCAACGGTTCGGTCAAGACTGCGCCTGCAACGATTTCTGCATCTTGCTGAAACATTTTGCAATCGCTAGCGTCCAGCCACCCACTCGACGACGAGCCGCCTCAAGGGAGCCCAGCTGTGGCCGAAGTCCAGCCCCGCCGCCCACGGAGCACGACCCCCTACCAGCGACCCGGCCGGACGGCCGCGCTGATCGCCGCCTCGCTGCTGGCGACCGGACTGGGGGCCGCCCCGCTCGCGGTGGCCGCTCCCGGGCCGGCCGCCCCGCCCTCGGACCGGGCGATGGCCGAGCGGGCCGACCGGCACGACCTGACCAGGGAGCAGTTCTACTTCGTCCTCCCCGACCGCTTCGCCAACGGCGACCGGCGCAACGACACCGGCGGCATCCCCGGCGACCGGATGGCCAACGGCCTGGACCCGGCGGACAAGGGCTTCTACCACGGCGGTGACCTCAAGGGTCTGATCGACAAGCTGGACTACGTCCAGGGCCTGGGCACCACCGCGATCTGGATGGCCCCGCTGTTCGAGAACCGCCCGGTGCAGGGCACCGGCGCGGACGCCTCGGCCGGCTACCACGGCTACTGGATCACCGACTTCACCAAGGTCGACCCCCACTTCGGCACCAACGAGCAGCTCAAGGAGCTGATCGCCAAGGCGCACGCCAAGGGCATCAAGGTCTTCTTCGACGTCATCACCAACCACACCGCCGACGTGGTCGACTCCAAGGAGAAGAAGTACGACTACCGCTCGGCCGGCGCCTACCCGACCCTGGACGCCGACGGCCGCCCGGTGGACGAGACCGCGATCGCCGACGCCGCCGCCCAGTGGCCGAAGGTCACCGCCGACTCCTTCCCGTACAGCCCGGTCTTCCGCACCGAGGCCGACAAGAAGGCCAAGACCCCCAACTGGCTGAACGACCCCGCGCTCTACCACAACCGGGGCAACTCGACCTTCGTCGGCGAGTCCGCCACCGAGGGCGACTTCTCCGGCCTGGACGACCTGGACACCCAGAACCCCCGGGTGGTCAAGGGCATGCAGGACATCTACAAGACCTGGGTGAAGGAGACCGGGGTCGACGGCTTCCGGATCGACACCGTCAAGCACGTCAACACCGCCTTCTGGTCCCAGTGGGCGCCCGAGCTCAAGGGCTACGCGGCCAAGCTGGGCAACGACGACTTCTTCATGTTCGGCGAGGTCTACTCCGGCGACCCGGCCGTCACCTCCCCGTACGTCACCAAGGGCAGGCTCCAGGCCACCCTGGACTTCGGCTTCCAGGAGGGCGCCCGCGGGTACGTCTCGCAGGGCGGCTCGGCCAGGGCGCTCTCCGAGCTGTACGCGCAGGACTACCGCTACACCACCGCCGACACCAACGCCTACGAGCTGCCGACCTTCCTCGGCAACCACGACATGGGCCGCTTCGGCAGCTTCCTGCAGGCCGACAACAAGGGCGCGGGCGGTGAACTGCTGCTCGCCAAGGACCGGTTGGCCAACGAGCTGATGTTCCTGACCCGGGGTCAACCGGTCGTCTACTACGGCGACGAGCAGGGCTTCACCGGCGCCGGCGGCGACAAGGACGCCCGGCACGACCTGTTCGCCTCGAAGACCGCCTCGTACAACGCGGACGAGGTGATCGGCGGCACCAAGGGCCCGGCCGACCGCTACGGCACCGGCGGGGCGCTCTACCAGGGCATCGCCGGACTGGCCCAACTGCGCAAGCAGCACCCGGCGTTGGCGGACGGCGCGCAGGTCGAGCGGTACGCTGCCGACGGCGCCGGGGTGTACGCCTTCTCCCGGATCGACGCCAAGGAGCAGATCGAGTACCTGGTCGCGGTCAACAACTCGGCCGAGCCGAAGACCGTCACGCTGGACACCTTCTCGGCCGGCGCCGACTTCGACCGGATCTACCCGGCGGCGGGGGAGAAGCTCACCAGCGGGGCCGACCGCAAGGTCACCGTCACCGTCCCGGCGTACTCCTCGGTGGTGCACAGGGCCGCCAAGAAGCTGGTGAAGAGCACTGCCGCGCCCCAACTGACGTTGCGCGCACCGGCGGAGGGCTCCACCGGCACGGTGACCGTCGGCGCCGAGGTGCCGGGCGGCGGCTTCAACCGGGTCTCCTTCGCCGCGCAGATCGGCAACGGGGCCTGGCAGCAGCTCGGTTCGGCCGACAACGGGACGTACAAGGTCACCCAGGACCTGACCGGGGTGGCCCCCGGCACCGTGGTCCGGTACAAGGCCGTGGTCCGCGACAGCAGCGGCAACCTCCGCTCCGCGACCGGGAGTTTCACCACCGGCACCCCCGCGCCGAAGCCGGCGCCGAGCGCCACCTCCCGGCCCTACGCGGTAGTGCACTACCAGCGGAAGAACGCCGACTACGACGGCTGGAACATGTACGCCTGGGGCGACCTGGCCGACGGCGAGTCCACCCCGTGGCCGGCCGGGCACGCGTTCACCGGGCGGGACGGCTACGGGGCCTTCGCCTACGTCAAGTTGAAGAGCGGCGCGGCCGACGTCGGGTTCGTGGTGGAGAACAACGGCACCAAGGACACCGACGGCGACCGGCACGTCGACCTCGGCTCCACCGGTGAGGTCTGGGTCAAGGAGGGCGACCCGAAGGTCTACCCGAGCAACCCCGATCCGGTCACGCCGGTGCCGGCGAACACCGCCGTCATCCACTACCAGCGGGCCGACGGCGACTACGACGGCTGGGGTCTGCACGACTGGACCGGCGCGGCCACCCCCACCGACTGGGGCAATCCGCTGACGCCCGCCCGGAAGGACTCCTACGGCGCCGTCTTCGAGGTGCCGCTGGCCCCCGGCGCGACCAGCCTGAGCTACATCCTCCACAAGGGCAACGACAAGGACCTGCCGAACGACCAGTCGCTGGACTTCGCCACCAGCGGCCGCGAGGTCTGGCTGATCGGCGGTCAGGAGGGCCACCTGCTGCCGCAGTCGGCCGGGGCCTCCTCGCAGCTGGACCTCTCCAGCGCGCGCGCCCAGTGGATCGACGCGAAGACCGTCGTGGTGCCCGCCAACTACGGCGCGGGCGACGCCGCGCTGAACGGCGGCACCAGCGCCCAGCTGGTCTACGACCCGGCCGGCGGGATCACCGTCGACAAGGGGGTCATCAGCAAGCCCGGCCAGTGGATCCGGCTCAGCCCCGGCTCCCTGACGGAGGACCAGAAGAAGAAGTACCCGCACCTGGCCGGGTACCGCGCCTTCACCGTGGACGCCCGCGACGCCCGCCGGACCACCGAGGCGCTCCGCAGCCAGCTGCTCTTCACCGAGCACCTGCCGAACGGCGCCGCACTGGCCGCCACCGGCGTGCAGCTCCCCGGCGTGCTCGACGACCTGTACTCGGCCGGGGCGGCCAAGGCCCAACTCGGCCCGGTGTACCGGGAGGCAGGCGGCTGGGGCTGGTGGCGCGAGCGCCGGGTGACGCTCTCGCTCTGGGCGCCGACCGCCACCGAGGTCTCCGTCCAGCTCTTCGACGGGCCCGCCGGCGGCACCCCGAGGACGGTGCCGCTGCGCCGGGACGAGGCCACCGGCGTCTGGTCGCTCACCGGGGACACCCGGGAGCTGGACGGCAAGTACTACCTCTACCAGGTCAAGGTCTGGGCGCCGAGCGTCGGCCAGGTGGTCACCAACACCGTCACCGACCCGTACTCGGTGGCCCTCTCCACCGACTCCACCCGCTCCCTGGTCGCCGACCTGACGGCCCGTGACACCAAGCCGCGCGGCTGGGACCAGCACCGCTCCCCGCAGGCCGTGCCGCCGCAGAAGCAGCAGATCCAGGAACTGCACGTGCGGGACTTCTCGGTCGCGGACTCCACGGTGCCGGTGGCCGAGCGCGGCACCTACAAGGCCTTCACCGAGTCGAAGTCGGCCGGGATGAAGCACCTGAAGGAGCTGGCCGCGGCGGGCGTCACCACCATCCACCTGCTGCCCACCTTCGACATCGCCACCATCCGGGAGAACCGCGCCCAGCAGCAGCTCCCCGCCTGCGACCTGGCCTCGCTGCCGGCCGACGGCGAGAAGCAGCAGGAGTGCGTGGCGGCCGTCCAGGCGGGAGACGCCTACAACTGGGGCTACGACCCGCTGCACTACACCGTGCCGGAGGGCTCGTACGCCACCGACCCCAACGGGCTGGCCCGCACCGTGCAGTTCCGCGAGATGGTGCAGGCGATGCACGAGGCCGGGCTGCGGGTGGTGCTGGACGTGGTCTACAACCACACCGCCGCCTCCGGGCAGGCCGAGCACTCGGTGCTGGACAAGGTGGTGCCCGGCTACTACCAGCGGCTGAGCGACACCGGGAAGGTCACCACCGACTCCTGCTGCGCGGACACCGCGCCCGAGCACGCCATGATGAACAAGCTGGTGGTCGACTCGGTGGTGACCTGGGCCCGCGAGTACCGGGTCGACGGTTTCCGCTTCGACCTGATGGGCCTGGACCCCAAGCAGACCATGCTGGACGTGCGCTCCGCGCTGGACGGGCTGACGCGCCGCCAGGACGGGGTCTCGGGCAAGGACCTCTTCCTCTACGGCGAGGGCTGGAACTTCGGCGTGGTGGCCAACGACGCCCGCTTCGTCCAGGCCACCCAGACCAACATGGCCGGAACCGGCATCGCCACCTTCAACGACCGGATCCGGGACGCGGTGCGCGGCGGCAACTTCATGCTGAACTCGGCGCCGCAGCAGGGCTTCGCGTCCGGGCTCTTCACCGACCCGAACGGCTCGGCGGCCAACGGCACGCCCGAGGAGCAGAAGGCCCGGCTGCTCCGTCAGATGGACCAGGTGAAGGTCGGACTGACCGGGAACCTGGCGGGGTACTCCTTCACCGACAGCAGCGGACGGACCGTCACCGGTGCGGGCGTGGACTACAACGGCGCCCCGACCGGCTACGCGGCCAACCCCGGGGAGGCACTGGAGTACCTCGACGCGCACGACAACGCGGACCTGTTCGACGCGCTGGCCTACAAGCTGCCCGTCACCACCGCGCCGGCCGACCGGGCCCGGATGCAGGCGCTCGGCCTCTCGCTCACCGCGCTGAGCCAGGGCCCGGGCTTCGTCCAGGCCGGCAGCGACCGGCTGCGCTCCAAGTCGCTGGACGCCAACTCCTACGACTCCGGTGACTGGTTCAACGCGATCGAGTGGGACTGCGCCAAGGGCAACGGTTTCGGCCGCGGGCTGCCGATGGCGGCCGACAACAAGGAGATGTGGCCGACGGCCAAGCAGCTGCTGGCCGACCCGAAGCTGCGGGTGGGCTGCAACGAGATCTCCTCGGCGGCCACGCAGTACCGGCAGTTCGTCCGGATCAAGCAGTCCTCGCCGCTGTTCGCCCTCTCCACCGCGGCCGAGGTGCAGCGCCGCCTCTCCTTCCCGCTCTCCGGTACGGCGGGTGAGCAGCCCGGCGTGATCACCCTGCACCTGGACGGCGCCGGCCTGCCCGGCGCGGAGCGCTCCGTCACGGTGGTGTTCAACGCGACCCCGGCCGAACAGCGCCAGACGGTGGGCGGGTTGAAGGGCAGCGCGCAGTCCCTGCACCGGGTGCAGGCGGACGGGGCCGACCCGGTGGTGAAGGGTGCCCGCTTCGACGCGGCCACCGGGACCTTCACCGTGCCGGCCCGGACGGTGGCGGTCTTCGTCCAGGGCTGACCGGCCCCACGCGTCCACAGGGGCCCGTCCGTTCACAGCGGGCGGGCCCGTTCACACGCGGCCGTCGCGTTCACACGCGCGACATGCGGCCGATACGAGTCATCGTCAAGTCGGATGGCTGGAAATCGCCGTCTGGCGCCCCGTCGTGGTGACACCCGGGCGCCGGACGGCGCTGTTTCGGGGTCCACGGACGGTCTGCGGCGGCAACCGACCGACCGTCCGGGCGGGCCGCGATCCTGCCGCTGTTCAGTGCGGATCTGCCGGATGCGAAGCGCTTCCGGAAGATGGCAAGCGTTTTCGCCGGCCCCTTGCGCACCAAGGGAGTTGGCACCACGGCGAGGGCCGCGTGCCTGGGGCGGATATCGGCCAATCCATGACGTGCATCTGTCATTCACGGAGGGTTTGCTGCCACGATTCCCCCTGCCGCCGACGAGATGGGCCCCAACCCCCCCGCTGCGGCGTTCCAGCGCAGGCAAGGCGCTACCAAGCACCACTCCTTTCAACGCACCGACCCGGGCGTCGCACAGGCAGCCCGGGGCCCCCGCTGTGCCGCAACCCCGCGGCCAGGTTCTCTCCACCGCCCGTGCACCCCGCGGACGGTCGGAAAAGGAGTCCGCATGTCCCGCTACACCCACGCCCGGGTGACGATGGCCGCGCTCGCCGCCGCCACCGCCCTGGTGGTGACGGCCGTGCCCACCATGGCGCAGGCGTCCCCGCAGGCCCCCTCCCAGGTCAACCCGATCGCGGCCGGCAAGGCGAGCCTGCTCGCCTCCGCCGAGCAGCAGGGTGCCGGCCTGGTCCAGTCCCTGGGCCTCGGTGCCCAGGAGAAGCTGGTCGCCAAGGACGTCGTGGTCGACGCCGACGGTTCCCGTCACCTGCGCTACGAGCGCACCTACGGCGGCCTCCCGGTGCTCGGTGGCGACCTGGTCGTCCACCAGACCGCCGGCGGCCTCACCAAGGGTGTGGACAAGGCGAGCTCGCAGGCGCTGACCGGCTTCAGCACCACGCCGAAGCTGGCCGCCCCGGCCGCGCAGTCCGCCGCGCTCTCCGCCGAGCAGGGCTCCAGTCTGGACACCGCCCCGCGCCTGGTGGTCTGGGTCGCCGAGGGCGCCCCGCGCCTGGCCTACGAGACCGTGGTCTCCGGCGTCGAGGCGGACGGCACCCCGTCCCGGATGCACGTGGTGACGGACGCTCAGACCGGCGCCCTGATCCAGAAGTACGAGGGCATCAAGAAGGGCACCGGCCAGGGCGTCTTCGTCGGCAACGTCACCATCGGCACCTCGCTGTCGGGTTCGACGTACCAGATGAAGGACACCGCGCGCGGTGGCCAGTACACCACCAACCTGAACAACGGCACCTCGGGCAACGGCACGCTCTTCACCAAGGCCACCGACGCCTGGGGCAACGGCCTCGCCTCCAACAAGGAGTCGGCCGCCGTCGACGCGCACTACGGCGCGGGCGCGACCTGGGACTTCTACAAGAACACCTTCAACCGCAGCGGCATCCGCAACGACGGTGTCGGCGCGTTCAGCCGGGTCCACTACGGCAGCAACTACGTCAACGCGTTCTGGGACGACGGCTGCTTCTGCATGACCTACGGCGACGGCTCGGGCAACAACGCCCCGCTGACCGCCCTGGACGTGGCCGGCCACGAGATGACCCACGGCGTCACCTCCAACACCGCCAACCTGACCTACTCGGGTGAGTCCGGCGGCCTGAACGAGGCCACCTCGGACATCTTCGGCACCATGGTCGAGTGGTACGCCAACCTGCCCGCCGACCCGCCGGACTACCTGATCGGCGAGGAGATCAACATCAACGGGGACGGCACGCCGCTCCGTTACATGGACAAGCCCTCCAAGGACGGCTCCTCCAAGGACTCGTGGTACTCGGGCGTGGGCAACGTCGACGTCCACTACTCCTCGGGCGTGGCCAACCACTTCTTCTACCTGCTGGCCGAGGGCAGCGGCGCCAAGGTCATCAACGGCGTCAGCTACAACAGCCCGACCGTCAACAACATCACCGTCGCCGGCATCGGCCGCGACAAGGCCGCGGCCATCTGGTACCGCGCCCTGACGGTCTACATGACCTCCAGCACCAACTACGCCCAGGCCCGCACCGCCACCGAGAACGCGGCCAAGGACCTGTACGGCGCCGGCTCGACCGAGCTCTACCAGGTCGGCACCGCGTGGGCCGGCGTCGCGGTCGGCACCGTGCCGCCGAACCCGGGCACCGTCACGGTGACCAGCCCCGGCAACCAGACCACCAAGGTCAACACCGCGGTGAGCCTGCAGGTCAACGCCAGCGGCGGCACCGCCCCGCTGACCTTCTCGGCCACCGGCCTGCCGGCCGGCCTGTCGATCTCCACCTCGGGCAAGATCACCGGCACCCCGACCACCGAGGGCACCTCGAACGTGACGGTCACCGCCACGGACGCCGCCAACAAGTCGGGCTCGGCCAGCTTCACCTGGACCGTGAACAACGTGACCAACACCTGCACCCCGGCGCAGCTGCTCGGCAACGCGGGCTTCGAGTCCGGTAACACCACCTGGACCACCACCTCGGGCGTGATCGACAGCGGCACCAGCAAGCCCGCCCGCACCGGCTCCTACAAGGCCTGGCTGAACGGTTACGGCTCCGCCCACACCGACAGCGCCTCGCAGACCGTCACCATCCCGACCGGCTGCAAGGCCACCCTCGGCTTCTACCTGCGCATCGACACCGCCGAGACCGGCACCACCCAGTACGACAAGCTCACCGTCACGGTGAACGGCACCGCGCTGAAGACCTACTCCAACGTGGACGCCGTCTCCAGCTACCAGCTCCGCACCTTCGACCTCTCGGCCTACGCCGGCCAGAGCGTCACCCTCAAGTTCAACGGTGTCGAGGACGCGTCGCTCGCGACCAGCTTCCTGATCGACGACACCTCCATCACCACCAGCTGACGCACCCTCAGCGGTAGTTGACACCCCGGCCCGGTGGAGCTCGCTCCACCGGGCCGGGGCGCGTCCGTGAGCAGCCGGAAACCGCCCGGCAACACGAAACGCCACCGAAACACGCACGTCCGCATCCGGAAATCCGCTCCGTCCAGACTCGGCTCCCAGCCGACGCGCAACCCCACCCCGGCGCGTCGAGTGACCCCGGGAAGGCCGCAGATGCTGCTCGCAGAGACCCCCGCCGGGCCGGACACCGGCGACACCGCCTGGCTGCTGGCCAGCACCGCGCTGGTGCTGCTGATGACGCCGGGCCTGGCGCTGTTCTACGGCGGCATGGTCCGCACCAAGAGCGCGCTCAACATGATCATGATGAGCCTGGTCTCGATCGCCACCGTCACGGTGGTCTGGCTGGTGGCCGGCTACTCGCTGGCCTTCGGCCCCGACCTCGGCGGCCTCGGCCTGATCGGCGGGCTCGACCACCTCGGGATGGCCGGGATCACCCCCGCCTCGCTCACCGGCAAGGTCCCCACCCTGCTGTTCGCCACCTTCCAGCTGACCTTCGCGATCGTCACCGCCGCGCTGATCTCCGGCGCGGTCGCGGACCGCGCCAAGTTCGGCGCCTGGGTGCTGTTCACGGTGGTCTGGACGCTGCTGGTCTACGTGCCCGTCGCGCACTGGGTGTTCGCACCCGGCGGCTGGCTGCTCACCAGGCTCGGCGTGCTGGACTTCGCCGGCGGCCTGGTGGTCGAGGTCAACTGCGGGGCCAGCGGCCTGGCCCTGGCCCTGGTGCTCGGCCCCCGCCTCGGCTTCAAGAAGGAGGCCATGCGCCCGCACAACCTGCCGATGGTGGTGCTCGGCGCGGGCCTGCTCTGGTTCGGCTGGTTCGGCTTCAACGCGGGCTCCGCGCTCGGCGCCAACGGCACCGCCGCCGCCGTGCTGCTCAACACCCAGGCGGCCGGCTGCACCGGCCTGCTCGGCTGGCTGCTGGTGGAGAAGAAGAAGGACGGCCACGCCACCACCCTGGGCGCCGCCTCCGGCGCGGTGGCCGGGCTGGTCGCCATCACCCCCTCCTGCGGCTCGGTGGACCTGCTCGGCGCGCTGGCGATCGGAGCGGCGGCGGGCGTGGTCTGCTGTTACGCCGTCAGCTGGAAGTTCCGCTTCGGCTACGACGACTCGCTGGACGTGGTGGGCGTGCACCTGGTGGCCGGCGTGATCGGCACCGTGCTGATCGGCGTCTTCGCCTCCGCGGTGATGACCGGCGGCCCGACCGGCCTGCTGCACGGCGGCTTCGGGCAGCTCGGCAAGCAGTTGCTGGCCGTGGCGGTGGTCGGCGGCTACGCCTTCGCGGTGACGTACGGGATCGGCAAGGCGATCGACCGCGCCATCGGATTCCGGGCCAGCGCCGAGCAGGAACTCACCGGCCTGGACCTCGCCGTGCACGCCGAGACGGCGTACGATCACGGCGTCCTGGGCCACGGCAGCGCCACCGCCTCGGCCCACCTGGCCTCCGCCCCCTCCTTCCTGAAGGCCCCTCAGTCATGAAGCTGATCACCGCCGTCGTCAAGCCCTTCAAGCTGGACGAGGTGAAGACCGCCCTGCAGTCGCACGGCGTGCACGGACTGACCGTCACCGAGGCCAGTGGCTACGGCCGCCAGCACGGCCACACCGAGGTCTACCGGGGCGCCGAGTACCGGATCGACCTGGTGCCCAAGGTCCGGATCGAGGTGGTGGTGGAGGACGAGGAGGCCGACCTGGTGGTGGACGCGATCGTCACCGCCGCCCGCACCGGCAAGATCGGCGACGGCAAGGTCTGGGTCGTCCCGGTGGACGGCATCGTCCGCGTCCGGACCGGCGAGCGCGGCCCGGACGCGGTCTGAGGCTCCGTCAGCTCCGGCCGGCCTGTTCGGTCAGGCGCCGGGGCACCAGCTCCTGCCACTCCTGGGCGCCGGTCCAGGCCCAGAGCATCTCCTCCGTGATCGGCACCTCGGTCCGTGACCGGTGCCGGGTGCCGTCCGGGTCGCTCACCCAGTTGCCCGCCATCACGGTGACGGCCATGCCGTCCAGCCGCTCCCGGCGGACCGTGACCGTGCGCTCGCCCTTCCGGTCGGCGACGTCCACCAACTGCCGTTCGCCGCTGGAGAGGACGTGGCGGGAGCAGGTCGAGTCACTGGTGCACTCGAACTGCTCGGCCGACATCCGGGACAGCGCGACGCGCAGTTCCGACGTGCCGTCGTAGTCGGTGTACCGGACGACGATCTCGTAGTAGCCGTCCGCCGGGCGCCAGCGGGTCCGGGCCAGTGCGCTGGGAAGGTCGGCGGGGAGCAGGGTGGCCGCGCCCGGGTTGGGCAGCATCCGGCTCAGCAGGGTGAACATCGCCTCCCGGCTGAGCGGGACGGTCGGTTCGCTGGAGCCGGTGGCGGTGGCGGTGGCCGTGGCCGTGGGCGTGGGCGGTACCGGCGCCGGGGTCGCGGCCACGGTGGCCCGGTCGTCGCCCGGGGCGGTCTGCCAGAGGTTCGGGGTGGCCACGGTGGCCAGTGCGGCCACGGCGAGCGCCGCGCCGGCGATCCGCAGCCGGCGGCGGCGCCGGAGCCGGATCCCGAGGCGCCGGCTCTCGGCCACCATGGTGGCGACCGGGGCGTCGATGAGGTGGACCGCGTCGAAGAGTTCGCTGATCTCGTCGTGTCCGGGGTCGTGCGGCATGTTGTCCGTGCTCCTGGTCATGAATGGCTCCGTCACAGACTCAGCAGGAGTTCGCGGTCCGCGCCCAGGATGCCCCGGAGCTTGGCCAGCGAACGGGTGGTGAGGGTCTTGACGGCGCCCTGCGAGCACCCGAGCAGCTCGGCCACCGACTCCACGCTGTGGTCCTCCAGGTACCGGAGCACCACCACCGCCCGGTTGCGCGGCGGCAGTTGGGCCAGCGCGGCGACCAGGGTGACCCGCAGGTCGGACTCCTCGCTCCCGAGCGTCAGCTGCTCCGGCAGCTCGGCGGAGACCACCTCCGAGGAGCGCCGCAGCCGGCGCTGCGAGAGGTACATCCGCAGCAGCACCTTGCGGGCGTACGCGTCCAGCCCGGGCTCGTCCCGGCCACGCCGCAGCCGCCCCCAGATGGTGAACATCTTGGCCAGCGTGATCTGCACCAGATCCTGTGCCTGATGCCAGTCCCCGCACATCAGGTACGCGATCTGGAACAGGCGTCTGCTCCTGGTACTCGCGAACTCCTCGAACTCCATGCCCCTGCCCGACCGTGGTTCCCGCTGACGTCATGCAACCTGACGCTCCGGGAGGACGAGAGGTATCACACCACTTCGCACGGGCGGGCAGGGAGCGGCGTCAGGTGCGGGCGAGGTAGCCGTTGTCGATCAGCCAGAGCACGGTGAGCCGGGCCGGCGAGCCGGGCACGTGCCGGGCGTCGAGCTGGAACTGCCAGCCGAGGCCGGGCTGGCCGAACCACGGGGCGATCGGGCCGGCGTCCACGGTGAAGGACTTGGCGACCTTGTAGACGTGGTAGTTGCAGGGGGCGGCCGGGTCGCTGTCCAGGGACTGCGGCGGGAGGGCGCGGCTCGGGTAGGGGAGGCCCTCGGGGGCCAGGTACGAGCCGTACTCGCTGCCGTAGCGGTCGATCCGCTGGCCGGGGAGGAGGGTCTGCTGGATCTCCAGCGGGGTGCCGTCCGGCAGGGTGACGTAGCCGTCGGCGGGCGGGTAGCGCCAGAAGCCGGTGGCGCCGTCGTAGTAGGTGTCCAGGAACCGCTGCTCGCCGAGGCCGCCGGTGCGCTGGTAGCCCCGGAGCTGGCGGCCGACCGCGCCGGTGGTCGGCAGCTGCTCGGGGCCGAGGCGCTTGTCGCCGTGGAAGTCCTCCGTGGAGCAGACGGAGGTGGTGGCGGTCGCCGCGGTGCTCGTGGTGGTGCCCACCAGCACGCTGCCGGTGAACAGGGTCGCGGTCATGCCGATGGCCAGCAGGGCCTGACGGATCCTCATGGGCGGGGCACTCTCCGGTCGGTGACGGAACGGGTGCGGACGGTGATCATCGAAGCGGTGGCGGGGTCCGCGCGTCAACGGGAACGCGGGGATCTGGCCGAGACCCGATCAGGTGACCGATCCGTGTCCTCCGGGAGTCTTGACGGTCCGGTGGGGCGGTCGTAGGTTCAGCGCGTTGCAAGTTTCCAGCAAGTTTCAACGGTCTTGCAGCAAGGGGCTCCCCCAGCCCCAACGCCCCCACCCCGTCCGATCCGTGCGTGCACTGACGGTGCGTCACGCCATCGGTGCTGTCCGGACGGTCCCAGGCTGCCCCACCCAGCCCCCTGGAGACACCGTGGTCACCTCCCCCAGCTCGCCCCGCCGCGCGGCCGGCGCCCTCGGCGCGTCCGCCGCCCTGGTCCTCTCGCTCGCCACCGGGCTCTCGCTCGCCCCCACCGCCCAGGCCACCCCGCCGGGCGGCAAGGACGTCACCGCCACCCTCTTCGAGTGGCGCTTCGACTCCGTCGCCAAGGCCTGCACCGACACCCTCGGCCCCAAGGGCTACGGCTACGTCGAGGTCTCCCCGCCCCAGGAGCACATCCAGGGCGCGCAGTGGTGGACCTCCTACCAGCCGGTCAGCTACAAGATCGCCGGACGGCTGGGCGACCGCGCCCAGTTCCAGGCGATGGTGAACACCTGTCACGCCGCCGGCGTCAAGGTGATCGCCGACTCGGTCGTCAACCACATGTCGGCCGGCTCCGGCACCGGCACCGGTGGCACCAACTACACCAAGTACAACTACCCCGGCTTCTACCAGGACCAGGACTTCCACTCCTGCCGCACCGCGATCTCCAACTACGGCGACCGCTCCAACGTGCAGAACTGCGAACTGGTCAACCTCTCCGACCTCAACACCGGCTCCGCGTACGTCCAGCAGACCATCGCCAACTACCTCAGCGACCTGCTCTCGCTCGGCGTGGACGGCTTCCGGATCGACGCCGCCAAGCACATCGCCGCCGCCGACCTGGCCGGCATCAAGGCGAAGATGAGCAACCCGAACGCCTACTGGGCGCAGGAGGTCATCTACGGCTCCGGCGAGCCCGTCCAGCCGTCCGAGTACACCGGCAACGGCGACGTGGACGAGTTCCGCTCCGGCACCTGGCTGAAGAGCGCCTTCAACGGCGGCCGGATCTCCGACCTCTCCACCTGGGGCAACGGTCTGCTGGCGAGCTCCCAGGCCCGTACCTTCGTCGACAACTGGGACACCGAGCGCAACGGCTCCACCCTCACCTACAAGGACGGCTCCGCCTACACCCTGGCCAACGTCTTCATGCTGGCCCACCCCTACGGCTCGCCCAACGTCTACTCCGGGTACGCCTTCACCGACCACGACGCCGGCCCGCCGAACGGCGGCACCGTCAACTCCTGCTACACCGACGGCTGGAACTGCACCCACGCCTGGCGGCAGGTGGCCAACATGGTCGGCTTCCGCAACGCGGTGGCCGGGACCGGCCTGGTCAACTGGTGGTCCAACGGCAGCAACGCGATCGGCTTCGGCCGCGGCGACAAGGGCTACGTCGCGATCAACCGCGAGAGCGGCCCGCTGACCCAGACCTTCCAGACCTCGCTCCCGGCCGGCACCTACTGCGACGTCCAGCACGGCGACTTCGCCGGCTCCGCCTGCTCCGGCCCGAGCTACACCGTGGGCCCGGACGGCAAGTTCACCGCCACCATCGGCGCCGGTGACGCCGTCGCCCTCCACGTCGGCGCCAGGGGCGGCAGCACCGCCACCCCCACCCCGACCCCCTCGCCGACCACCGCCACCGCCGCCGCCTTCGCGGTGAACGCCACCACCGTCTTCGGCCAGAACATCTACGTCGTCGGCAACACCACCACCCTCGGCGTCTGGGACACCTCCAAGGCCCTCCCGCTCTCCTCCGCCACCTACCCGGTCTGGAAACTCAACGTCCCCATGCCGGCGGGCACTTCCTTCGAGTACAAGTACATCCGCAAGGAGTCCAACGGCACCGTCACCTGGGAGTCCGGCACCAACCGCACCGCCACCGTCCCGGCCGGCGGCACCCTCACCCTGAACGACACCTGGCGCCCCTGACACCCTCCCCGAGAACGGCCGGCCGCCCCACCCCCAGCGCACGGGGGAGGGGCGGCCGGTTCCGTCTCCGACGGTCCGTCAGCCGCGGCCGATGTACGGCATGGTGGTGGCCATCACCGTGGCGAACTGGATGTTGGCCTCCAGGGGGAGGGTGGCCATGTGGCGGACGGTGCGGGCGACGTCGGTGACGGACATGGTGGGTTCGGGGGCGGTGCGGCCGTCGGCCTGGCGGACTCCGGTGGACATGGCGGCGGTCATGTCGGTGGCGGCGTTGCCGATGTCGATCTGGCCGCAGGCGATGTGGTGGGGGCGGCCTTCCAGGGAGAGGGACTTGGTGAGGCCGGTGACGGCGTGCTTGGTGGCGGTGTAGGCGATGGAGTGGGGGCGGGGGGTGTGGGCGGAGATGGAGCCGTTGTTGATGATGCGGCCGCCCTGCGGGGACTGACGCTTCATCTGGCGGAAGGCGGCCTGGGCGCAGAGGAAGGCACCGGTGAGGTTGAGGTCGACCACCGCGCGCCAGTCGGCGACGCTGAGGTCCTCGACGGGGGTGGGGGTGCCGAAGCTGCCGGCGTTGTTGAAGAGCAGGTCGACCCGGCCGTAGGCCGAGACGGCGGCAGCGAAGAGCGCGTCCACCGCGGCCGGGTCGGTGACGTCGGTGGGGACGGCCAGGGCGGGGGCGGTGGTCTCGGCGGCGACGGAGTCGAGCGGTTCGGCCCGCCGGCCGGCGAGGACCAGCCGCCAGCCGTGGGCGGCGAGTTCGAGGGCGACGGCGCGGCCGACCCCGCTGCCGGCTCCGGTGACGACGGCGACCTGCTGATCCATGGCTGAACTCCCGGGCGAGGTGAGGGGCCTCGATGATCGCGCACGGAGGGACGGAAAGTCTCTGGTGGGAGCGGACAGCGGCGCGTCGGGGGAGGGGCGGCCGGCTTGGCGGGACGTACGGGGAGGTGACGCGCGCCACAGGGCCCGCCCGGGGTGATCGCTACAGTGTCCGGGAGGGAGAGCAGGGAGAACAGTGGAGAAGCAGGACGGCCGGCCGACGGGCCTGGTCACCTCGGGACAGCGCGCCGAACTGATGCGGCAGGGCAACGCCTCCTCCGTGCTGCGCGCGGTGCTGGCGTACGGCCCGGTGTCGCGGGCCGAGATCGCCCGGCACACCGGGATCTCGGCGCCGAGCGTGACCAAGCTGACCGCCGCCCTGATCGAGGCGGAACTGCTCACCGAGCTGGCCCCGGTGGAGCCGACCCAGGGCCGCCCCCGGGTGCCGCTGGCGCTGGACGGGGACCACGTGGTGGCGCTCGGCCTGCACATCGGCCTGCTGCGGACCACCTTCGGCCTGGTCGGCCCGGACGGCAGTGTGGTGGCCGAGCGCGAACTCCCGCACCACGAACTGCCGGACCTCTCCCCGGAGCGGATCGTCGAGCAGGCGGTCGAGGGCGTCGACGCGTTCCTGAAGGACCGTCTGGACGGGCGACGCCTGGTCGGCACGGGCGTGACGGTCGGCGGCTGGGTGGACGGCGCGCGCGGTCTGGTGGTGGAGCACGGCCCGCTGGGCTGGCACGGTGTCAGGCTGCTGGAGCTGCTGAACGGCCGGCTGCCCGGCCCGGTGGTGCTGGAGCAGACGGTGCGCGCGATCGCCCGGGCCGAGCTCTGGTTCGGCGCCGGCCGGGAGACCGACGACTTCGTGCTGGTGATGATCGGCAACGTGCTGGGCGCCGCGATCGTGGTGGACCGCACCGTGCACCGCGGCCCGGGCGCCGCCGCCGGGGCGATCGAGCACCTGCTCGCCACCGACGACCCGGACGCCCCGCGCTGCCCGGTCTGCGGCGCGAGCTGTCTGGTCGTCACGGCCTCGGACACCGCCCTGGTGGCCCGGGCCCGGGAGCTCGGGGTGCTGCCCCACCGGAGTCGGGCGGACGACTCGGACGGCGGTGACTCGCTGGCCCTGGAGCGGCTGATCGCGCTGGCCCGTCCGGCCGGTTCGGGCAGCGGCGACGAGCGGGCGCAGGAGCTGCTGCGCACCCGGGCCCGTCAGGTCGGCCGCGCGGTGGCCGGGATCGTGGACCTGCTCAACCCGAGCAAGGTGGTGCTGGCGGGCGGAATCCTGGTCGCCGAGGAGTACCTGGACGAGCTGCGCACCGAGGTCGGCCGCCGCAGCCACCGGGGTCTGGCGGTGGCCGACGACATCCTGCCGGCGGTGTTCGGTTCGCGGACGCTGGTGCGCTCCTCGGCGGTGCCGGTGCTGGAGCGGGTGATCACCGAGCCGTTCACCGCGCTCGGCCTGCTCCGCTCCCAGCTCTGACCCGCCCGCCTTCCCGTACCGCTCGGGTGTGACCTTGCTCCCGCCCGGCGGTGTGAGCCTCGTCACGTCAACTCCGCGCCCGGTCGGCCGGGTTGGCGCCCTTGGCGGGTCCGGGCCGTTCGAACCCGGTCCGACCCCCGCCGACCGGCGGGGGTGTCCCCCGTCGAACGGGGGGAAGGCCGGGGCCGGGGCGGGAAGATCGCAACCGGCCTCCATCGGACCCGCGTCGTAGGATCACGGACGGCACACCTGCCCCGCCGGGCGCGGGTCGCCGACCAGGGTCGGCGCTCCGGACACCTCTCCGGTGGCCGCAGGAGCAGCCCGGCCCGGCCCCACCCCGGGGCCCTCGTCCGGAGCCGCCCGGGCGATCGACCGCTCGGAGAAGAAGACCTTGTTGCTGAAGCCCGCCCGTTCCGTCCTGGCAGCCGTCGGCGTCCTCGGCCTGGCCGCCGGCCTGGCCGCCTGCGGCAGCACCCCGGCACCGCCCGCCCAGGACGGCAAGAGCGGCGGCAAGGACGGTTCCTCGGGCAGCCCGAGCGCCTCGCAGAGCCCGACCCCGCCGCCGAAGCCGAGCAAGGTGCTGATGCCGGCCGGTCCGGCGGCCGACCTGAAGAAGGTCCGGGACACCGCGGCCGGCCCGATCATGATGACCACCCTGACCGGCGCCAAGTCCGGTGTCAGCGGCAAGGTCTGGGTCTGGCTGCCGCCGGAGTACAACGACCCCAAGTTCGCCAAGACCGGCTTCCCGGTGCTCACCCTGTACGCGGGCGGCCAGAGCGCCGGCTACAACACCTGGACGGACAACCAGCTGCCGATCCAGGAGATCGGCGCGCAGCTCTCCAAGGAGGGCAAGGCGCACCCGTTCATCCTGGTGATGCCGGTGCAGAACCTCGAGACCAGCGAGTCCAAGGCGCTGGAGTGCAGCGACATCCCGGGCCAGCCCAAGATCGGCACCTGGATGGCCCAGGACATCCCGGACTTCGTGAAGGCCAACTTCCGCACCGTCAAGGGCCGGGACGGCTGGGGCCTGATGGGCGCCTCCACCGGTGCGTTCTGCAGCGCCAAGCTGGCGCTCCAGCACCCCGACGTGTTCAAGGCCGCCGTCCCGATCGACGGCTACTTCAACCCGGACTCCCCGCTCTGGAAGGGCCACGACGCCGAGCGGCTGGCCAACAGTCCCGACCAGCTGATCGCGGGCGCCAAGGCCGACGTGCGGATGCTCGCCACGGCCGGCGGGGCCAACGCGTACGAGATCAAGCTGGTGAAGAACTGGGTCGCCAAGGCGGCGGCGCCCACCACGGTCGAGTACTACGAGCAGCCCGGCGGCAAGCACCTGACCTCGGACTTCAAGAAGATGATCCCGGTGACCCTGGAGTGGCTCTCCAAGAACCTGGCCGGGCCCGAGACCGACTGAGCGGAGCGGGTGCTGAACCACCGTCAGGTCGCTGACCTGCGCGTCAATCAGACATTGATTCGACCCTGATGAGCTGTCAGCACCCTGGAGACCATGCCGGGGCGCCGTCCAGTGCGGCGCCCGACCGGCCCGGTCTCAGCCAGTCGTGAAGAGAGTGCCATGCCCAGCCACCTGCTGCCCGTCGAATCCCCGAAGGTCCCCGCCCAGGCGGGCGCGCCGCGTGAGACGCAGCCCTCCGCCGAGGCGATCCCGTTCGCCGGGCTGCGCCTGGTGCACGCCGCACTCCGCCGCGACCTGGCCCGGATCCCCAACGCCCTGCGGCTGCTCCAGCCCGACGACACCGCCACCGCCGAGGCGATCCAGCGGCACTGGGACTTCCTGACCGCCATGCTCACCTGCCACCACGAGCAGCAGGACAGCCGGCTCTGGCCGCTGCTGCGCCGCTTCGCCCCCGAACTGCGGCTGCTGCTCAACTGGTTGGAGTCCGACCACCACAACCTCGACCACTCCTTCACCCGGGTCACCACCCTGGTGCGGATCGCCACCCGGGACCCCGCCAGCAGCTGGTCGGTGGCGTACGCGGTGGAGGAGCTGGCCGCCCGGCTGGAGACCCACCTGCGGATCGAGGAGCGGCAGCTGCTGCCCCGGATGGACGGGATCTTCCCGGCCGGTTCGCGGATGGGCACGCTGCCGGAGCTGCTCGACCTGATCCGCGCGGCCGACGGCCCGGGCAGCTCGGACGCGCTGGCCTGGCTGCTGGAGGGCGTCGAGCCCGAGCAGGTGGACCAGCTGCTCGCCGACTGCGACGACACCACCGCCCGCCACTGGCCGCACTGGCGCGACACCTACGCCCGCTGCACCGACGAGCTCTGGGGCCCGCGCCCGTAACCGTCCGCCGCGTGGCCGACCGGGGCGTGGCCGACCGGGGCGGTGGCCTACGATGCGCGGATGTCGTTCGAGCCGTTGCTGATGAGTCGTCTGAAGGATGCCCGGCGAGTGCTGGTGGCCGGGGCCGGGGGAGGCTTCGACGTCTACGCCGGGCTGCCGCTCGCCCTGGAACTGCGCGAGGCCGGGCACGAGGTGCACCTGGCGAACCTGTCGTTCAGCCACCTCTACGGCCTGCCCAACGAGGTCTGGCAGGCCCCCGAACTGGCCAGGATCACCCCGGACACCGCCTCGGCGGAACGGTACTTCCCCGAGCGGACGCTGGCCCGCTGGCTGCGGCTGCACGGACTCCCCGACACCGTCTGGGCCTTCGGCTCGGTCGGCGTCAAGCCGCTGCGGGCCGCGTACCGGGCGCTGGTCCGGCACCTGGACATCGATGCGATCGTGCTGGTGGACGGCGGCACCGACATCCTGATGTGCGGCGACGAGTCCGGCCTCGGCACCCCCGAGGAGGACATGGCCAGCCTCGCCGCGGTGGCCGGGATGCCCGAGGTGGCGACCCGGCTGGTCGCCTGCCTGGGCTTCGGGGTGGACAACTACCACGGCGTCAACCACTCCCTGGTGCTGGAGAACCTGGCCGCCCTCGACCGCGACGGCGGCTACCTCGGCGCCTTCTCCCTCACCCGCGGCAGCACCTCCGGGCAGCTCTACCTCGACGCCGTCGAGCACGCCAGGGCCGCCTGCCCCGAACACCCGAGCATCGTCCAGGGCTCGGTCGCCGCCGCCCTGCGCGGCGAGTTCGGCGACGTCCGCTTCACCGACCGCACCAACGGGACCAAGCTCTTCGTGAACCCGCTGATGACGATGTACTTCACCGTCACCGTCGAGGCCCTGGCCGCCCGCAACCGTTACCTCGACCGGATCGAGCGCACCGTGCTGATGCGTCAGATCAGCACCGTGATCGAGGAGTTCCGCGACGAGCTCCCCGCCCAGCGGCCGCCCCGCCAGTTCCCGCACTGAGCCGGGCCGGGAGCGGTCAGGCCTTGCGGGCGGCGGCGAGGATCTTGACGGTGGTGTGGAAGAAGCGGGACGTGCCCTGGCCCCGGTAGGACTTGGGGAAGGACTTGGCCGGATCTCCGGAAAGGCGGCCGTTCTTCAGGCGGAAGACGGTGAAGGCCGCGCCCGGTGTGGCGGAGAGGATCTCCCAGCCGCCCTTCGGGTCCCGCACCGGGAACTCGAGGTCCTCGGGGAGCGGTTCGGAGAGGAAGACCACGCAGAGGCGGACGTCCGGGGTCACCTCGACGGCGGCGAAGGGATCGGCCTCGACCACGGCCGCCACCTCGTCCACGGTGCGCAGCATCACCGGGACGGGGAAGCCCAGTTCGCGCTCCAGGTGCTGCTCGATGCGGCCGGTGAGGGCGGCGCGGTCGGTCTCGTCAGTGGTGAAGAAGACGTTCCCGGTCTGGATGTAGGTGCGGACCTCGGCGAGGCCCAGATCGGCGAAGAGGGCGCGCAGGCGCTCCATCTTCACCGTCCGGCCGCCGACGTTGACCGCCCGGAGGAACGCGACGTAGCTCTCGGTCATGCGGGCAGTGTCGCAGGCCGGACCGTCAGCGGAGCGTTGGGACACTGTCGACCATGACGACCTGGCAGGATTTCGAGCAGGAGGCGCCCGATCTGGCGCCGGCGGTCCGGGCCCGCTTCGAGGCCAACCGGCACCACGTGCTGGCCACCCTCCGCAAGGACGGGGCGCCGAGGGTGAGCGGGACCGAGGTGCGGTTCGGCGGCGCCGATCTGACGATCGGTTCGATGTACGGCGCGGTGAAGGCCCTGGACCTCCAGCGGGACGGGCGGTTCGCCCTGCACAGTCACCCCGGCGACTCCAGCATGGCCGGCGGCGACGCCAAGGTCTCCGGCACCGCCCGCGAGATCACCGACGAGGCCGAGCTCACCGCCTACCTCGCCGACCTCCCCGAAGCCGCCCCCGGCCCCTTCCACGCCTTCCGCCTCGAACCCACCTCCGTCGTCCTCACCGAGGTCGAGGGCGACGAACTCCGCATCCGCATCTGGCAACCGGGCGCCGTGGTACGGGAGTTCCGCCGTCGCTAGTGCCGTGCCCGGCACTAGGGGCCGTCCCCCCGGTGGGGCCGTCAGCCCCTGGGGACCACCGAGTCCAGGGCCTCCTGGGTGCGCGCCACCACCGCGTGGCCGTCGTCCGCGGTGATGATCGGCCGCTGGATCAGGATCGGGTGCTCGGCCATCGCCGCGATCCAGCGGTCCCGGTCCCCGGGGGTGCGGCCCCACTGCTTCATGCCGAGCTCCTTGGCCACCGCCTCGTCGGTCCGGGTGATGTCCCAGGGCTCCAGTGCCAGCCGTTCCAGCACCTGCTCCAACTCGGCGGCGCTCGGCGGGTCCTCCAGGTACCGGCGGACGGTGTACTCCGCCCCGGCGGCGTCCAGCTCACTGACGGCGACGCGGCACTTGGTGCAGCGCGGGTTGATCCAGATCTCCATGGAGCCCAACATACCCAGCCCACCGCCGCGCGCCGGGAACTCGCCGCCGCGTACGCCGGTTGAGCCGTGCAGACGGTCGAACCGGGGGAGGGGCGTCCATGGACGGCGAACAGATCATCGGTGAACTGCTGGGCCCGGAGGGCCGGGCGAACCCGTACCCGCTCTACCGGATGGCGCACGGCCTCGGGCCGGCCGCCGCCGCGGGGGAGAACGCGGTGCTGGTCTCCGGCTACCGCGAGGTCAACCAGGTGCTGCGCTCCACCGCGTTCCACGTCCCGGACGCGGTGCTGCGCGAGCGCTGGGAGGAGGGCTTCCTCGACCACAGCTCCAAGACCCTGTTCAGCCGCTCGGTCCTGGAGACCAACGCCCCGCACCACAGCCGGATGCGCTCGCTGATCGCCTCGGTCTTCACCGCCCGCCGGGTGGCCGCGCTGGAGCCGGCCGTCCGGGCGGCGGTGACGGGGCTGCTGGACGAGCTGGCGGAGGCGGGCGCGGGCGGGGAGCCGGTGGACTTCATGGACGCCTTCGCCTTCCGGCTGCCGGTCGGGGTGATCTGCGAGCTGCTCGGGGTGCCGGAGGAGGACCGCTACCGGTTCCGCCCGCTGGCCTCCGACCTCACGGCGGCGCTGGAGCTGCTGGTCTCCGAGGAGGAGCTGACCGCCGCCGACCGGGCGGCGGACGAACTCTCCGGCTACTTCACCGAGTTGGCCGCCCGTCGGGCCAAGGAGCCGACCGGCGACCTGGTCAGCGCGCTGGTCCAGGTCGCGGCCGAGGACCCGGGCCGGATATCCGGGCGGGAGCTGCTGGCCAATCTGGTGCTGCTCCTGGTGGCCGGGTTCGAGACCACCACCAACCTGCTGGGCAACGGCCTGGCCCTGCTCTTCGAGCACCCCGCCGAGCGCGAGGCACTGCGCACCGGCGCCCTCAGCCCGGCCGGCTTCGTGGACGAGGTGCTGCGCTTCGACTCGCCCGTGCAGCTCACCTCCCGGATCTCGCTCAGCGACGAGCTGACCGCCGGCGACGTCCCCACCCCGTACGGCACCGCCCTCTTCCTGCTGATCGGCGCGGCCAACCGGGACCCGTCCCGCTACGCCGACCCGGACCGCTTCGACCCGTACCGCACCGACAGCCAGCCGCTCAGCTTCGGCGCCGGCGCCCACTTCTGCCTCGGCGCCCAACTCGCCCGCCAGGAAGCCGCGCTGGCGATGCCCGAGCTGCTCCGCCGCTTCCCCCGCCTGGCCCCGGCCGGGATGCGCACCCGCACCGACCGCCTCGTCCTGCGCGGCTACCGCACCCAGCCGGTCACCCTCCGGTAGGTATCTTCAGAGGTGAGCGCCCGCCCGTCATGGCCGTGCCGCCCCCGAGAGAGGCCGTTCCCGATGACCAGTCAGCCCGCCGCCGGGACCGGCAGCGCCCCCTACGCCGAACTCCGGGCCCAGCTGGAGACCTTGGCCACCGAGGCGTTCCGCCCCGAACTGGCCGAGATCGACCGGCTCTCCACCCTGGAGATCGCCACCCTGATGAACGGCGAGGACCGCACCGTGGCCGAGGCGGTGGCCCGGAGGCTGCCGGAGATCGCCGCCGCGATCGACGCCACCGCCGAGCGGATGGCCCGGGGCGGGCGGCTGGTCTACGCGGGCGCCGGGACCGCCGGGCGGATGGGCGTGCTGGACGCCAGCGAGTGCCCGCCCACCTTCAACACCGCGCCCGGCCAGGTGGTCGGCCTGATCGCGGGCGGCCGGGAGGCCATGGTCACGGCGGTCGAGGGCGCCGAGGACAGCGTGGAGCTGGCCGAAGCCGACCTGGCCGCACTGGAGTTGACCCCCGATGACGTGGTGGTCGGCATCTCGGCCTCCGGCCGCACCCCCTACGCGGTGGGCGCCGTCGCGTACGCCCGCCGTCTCGGCGCGCTGACCATCGGGCTCTCCTGCAACGCGGACTCCGCGCTCGGCGCCGCGTCCGAGCACCCGGTCGAGGTGGTGGTCGGGCCCGAACTCCTCACTGGCTCCACCCGGTTGAAGTCCGGCACGGCCCAGAAGCTGGTGCTCAACCTGCTCTCCACCGTCACCATGATCCGGCTCGGCAAGACCTACGGGAACCTGATGGTGGACCTGCGGGCCTCCAACGAGAAGCTCCGCGCCCGCTGCCGGCGGATCGTGGCCCAGGCCACCGGAGCCGACGACGCCACCGTCGAGGCCGCCCTGGCCGCCACCGGCGGCGAGGTCAAGAACGCCGTCCTGGTGGTGCTCGCCGACGTCGACGGGCCCACCGCCGCCCGCCTCCTCACCGAACACCACGGTCACCTGCGCGCAGCGCTGCTCGCGGTCTGACCCCGACCCCGAACCACTGCGCCACAACCGTTCGATCCGGGCCACCATCAAGTCCGCCCTCCTGGCCGGCTTCCTGGGCGTCGGCGAGCCGCTGATCCACGGGGTCTCCCTCCCGCTCGGCCGCCCCTTCGTCACCGCCTGCGTGGGCGGCGCGGCCGGCGGTGCCTTCGTCGGTCTCTTCAACCAGCTGGGCACCGCGGTCGGTTCCACCGCCATCGGCCCCTCCGGCTGGGCGCTCTTCCCGCTCCTCCAGGGCGAGGGCAGCCTGGCCGCCACCGTCGCGGTCTATGCGGGCGGCCTGTTCACCGGCTACCTGGTCGGCTTCCTCGCCACCTACTTCTTCGGCTTCACCCGGCAGATGCTCACCGAACTCAACACCGAGCCGGAGGCGGCAGCCTCCGAAGAGTCGGCGGAGAACCGTCCCGAACGGACCCTGGTCTCCGTCTGACCACGGCGCTCCATCAGTGGCGGTGCGGCTCCGGCCGCACCGCCACTGACGTCGTTTCAGGCGTTCGTGGTCGGGGCCTCCTCCTCGGTGGGGTGCGGCTGCGGGGCCGGCGCGCCGGGCTTCGGACGCTCGGTGCGGCGGCGCTTGCGGTGCGGCGGGTAGGTCATGGCGTGCTCCTTTTCCAGGTGAAATGGTGATTCGCGGCCGATTGGTCAGGCCGACTGCGGTCAGTGTGGCAGTGGCGGCGGACATCGCACCGACCCAGAACGTCAGGGGAACGTCAGGACGCTCGATTTCGGAGATGGCATGATTCGTCTCGGGTGACCGGGGACGTCGAGAGGGCCCAGTACCAGGGGAGGTGTGCATTGTGGAGTTCCGCCTGTTGGGACGCGTCGAGGTGATGGCCCGCAGAGTTCCGGTTGAACTGCCGCCCTCCGGAAGGGTGATTCTGGTTCTTGCCCTCCTCTCGGAAGGATGCGAGGTCTCGCACGAGGTCATCGCAGAGCACCTCTGGCCCGGGGGCCAATGGACCCCGGGAAACCTCCGGGAACACGTGCGCTCGCTGAGGAGGCGGCTTCCAGGGGTCATTCCGGCGAGGAATCGGAAGGGGATGTTCCGGGTCGAAGTAGTCGATTCCGATGTGGACGTGTTCAGGTACCGACGCGCGGCGGCAGGCCTGATAGGTGACGGCGACCAGGCGTCCCGTGCCGAACTGCGAACGGAGCTCGAAGGGTGGGGGGAAGTGCCACTCGACGGTTTGCCGGGGGCATTCGACGAGTGGAGGCGGAGGCTGGAGGACGAGCGGCGCGAGGGATGGGTGCGCTGGCTGAACGCGGAGATGCGTGCCGGGGTGGTCGAGGAGGTGGCGGCACGGATGGGGTGGCTGCGTGCGCGGTGGCCGTCGGACGAGTCGCTGTTCGAGGTCGAGTTGCGGCTCATGGGGGAGGACCGGGCCGGGATCAGGCAGGTGTACAGCGCTTGGCCGAACGTTCCGAGCCGGCGGTTGGAGGCCGTCTACCGTGAGCTGACCGCGGTTCGGTCGGGGTCCTTGGTACAGCGTCAGCTCCCCTTCGTGGCACCGGATCTGGTGGGACTCCGGGGGACCTACCAGCAGTTGGACGACGCGCTGCTGGGGCAGAAGACGAGGCTGGCCGTTCTGGTCGGCCCGGGCGGGGTCGGGAAGACCACGGCTGCGTCGAGCTGGGGAGTCCGGGTCGAGGACGAGGCGTTTCCGGACGGGACGCTGTACGCCGACCTCCAGGGGTTCACCGCGAACGGGGAGCCGCTGGACGCGGCCCAGGTGTTGCCCAGGTTCCTGCACGACCTCGGGGTCGATCCCGCCTCCCGCACCCTGGAGGGCATGGTGGGGAGCTACCGGTCCGCCCTGGCGAGGCGTGCGGTACTGGTGGTCCTGGACAATGCCGTGAGTGCCGACCAGGTGCGTCCGCTGCTGCCGGGTGGTCGGTCCTGCGCGACGCTGGTGGTCAGTCGCCGGCGGCTCGGAGGGTTGGTCGCACGGGAGCAGGCACGGTTGGTCGAGGTCACCCCGTTGACTCCGGTGCAGGCCGTCCGGATGTTGACCCGGCCGCTCGACCCCGGAATGGTGCGCAGGAACGGGCCGTTGCTCGCTGAGCTCGCCGAGCGGTGCGACCGGTTGCCGCTGGCGCTCTCGGTGCTCGCCTCCGGCTTTCACGGCATCAGTGATCCCGGACTTCAGGAGCTCGGGAGGTCGATGCGCGCGCCCGGCCGACGGCTGGACTCGCTCGAGATCTGGGGCGAGTCGACCGGCGTGCGGACGGCGCTCCGGAGCACCCATCGCCGACTCTCGCACGCCGCGCAGCAGTTGTACTGGAGGCTCGGCGTGCATCCGGGGTCGGCCGCCGGGCTGCACGCGCTCGCCGGGCTGACCCCGGAGGGCGAACGGCCGGGCGTGGCCGCCGCAGTTCGGGAGCTCATGGACCTGCACCTCCTCTCCTGCCCGGAGTACGACCGGTACCAGTTGCACGATCTGGTCCGGGACCATGCTGTGGAGCTGGCCGGGCAGCGGACGCCGGAGGAGCGTCGGGGTGTGCTGGAGCGGCTCCTGGAGCTGTCGTTGCAGCAGGCCTGGTGGTGTGACCGGCAGTTGGTGCCGGGGCGGTCACTGCCGATCGGTACGCCACCGGCCGGCCTCGAACCCGTGGAGCTGCTGGGAGCCGGCGAGGCGATGGACTGGTTCGACCGGGAGTACCCGGGCCTGCAGGAGGTTATCCGGCTGGCCGGCGAGGAGGGTCTGAACCGGTACGCCTGGCTGCTCTCGATGGTGCTGGTCACCTACCAGTGGCGGCGGAACCGTCACGGGGACGCCGTGCAGAACCTGGAGCGGGTCAAGCAGATGGCCGAGCCCGAGGCGACCCTGGCCGAACAGGCCACGATGATGCGGCTGCTGGCCGGTTCCCGGCGCGGTCTGGGAGAGGGGCAGTACAGCTTGGCGAAGGCGAACCTGGTCCGGGCCATCAGGCTGAGCAAGGACGGCGGGGATGCCGCCGGGGAGGCGTTCGGCCTCAAGGCCCTGGCCATCCTGCAGAGCGAGCACGGGGAGCTGCAGGAGGCGCTGAGCAGCTTCGAGCGCACCGTGATGACGTTCAACCAGTTGGGGAACCCGGTCGCGGAGGCCGGGGCGATGAGCGGTCTGGGGTACGTCTGGGGCCAGTTGGGCAAGCCCCGGAAGGCCGTGGACTACCTGGAGAGCGCGGTGGTGCTGTTCAGCTCGACCACGGACACCAACGGCTTGGCGGACGCCCTGGTCCAACTCGGACGGATCAGCGCCGGGCAGGGGGATCACCGGGGTGCAGCCGAGCGGTACGCGGATGCGGCCGAGCGGTACCGGACGCTCAGCTACACCCGGAACGAGGCCCGGACGAGGGTCCTGCTCGGGGAGGCGCTGATGGCGGCGGGAGACACGGGAGGCGCTGTCGAGCCCCTCCGCCGTGGGGAGGAGCTGTTCAGGCGGCTGGGGTTGGGGGAGCAGGCGGAGGAGGCGGCTGACCGGCTCGCCGCACTGGAAGGAGGGGAGTGAGGGATGCTCAGTCCCGGTACCAGGCGGTCGGGTCGGGCTTCGGGGCCTTCGGATTGGCCGGCTCCCCGCGCCGGGGCAGCAGCGGCTGGAGGTACTCGCGGACCAGGGCGGCGCCGCTCGGCCGCTCGGCCGGATCCCAGGCGATCATGGCGAGGCCGAGGGTGTACAGCTCCTCGTTCATGCTGGTCCGGAAGCCCTCGGGGTACTGACGTGTCCCAGGGGTCAGACGCTGGCCGATGTGACCTTCGTACGGCAGGTTCAGGGTGCCCGCCTCGAGCAGGACGCAACCGAGTGCGAAGACGTCGGCCTGTCCGGTCAGTTCGGCTCGGAGATACTGCTCCGGAGCCGCGTAGCCGGCGGTGCCGGCCGGACTCTCGCAGAGGCCCGCAGGGGTGGCGATGCCGACGTCGATGAGGAGGACCCGACCGTCGGAGCGCACCATGATGTTCTCCGGCTTGATGTCGCGGTGCACGTAGCCACGGCCGTGGATCTCGGTGACGGTCTCGCACAGCTGACCGAGCACGGCGGACAGCACGTCGGCGCCGAACGGTGCCCGGTCCCTCATCAGGTGGGCCAGGGACACACCTTCGATCAGGTCCATCACCAGATAGCGGCTGCCGGCGTGGTCCTTTGACAGGCCAGGCGAGATGAGCCCGTCGATGTCGGAAAGAGCCTTTCCCACCTGGCCCTCGTACTCCAGGTCGTCGCCGAGCTCCCGGTAGTAGGTGGTCGACTCGAAGGTCCGTAGGGCCTGGAGTTTCACAGCCACTTGTCGCCCGGTCAACTCATCTGTGGCACGTACCAGTTGACCCTGATTTCCGTTGCCCAGCTTCTCGTGCAGCCGATACCGGCCGCCGATCAGATCCCCAGCTCGCACAACCACCCCATCGACGAGAGAAAGGTCCGGACAGTATGGCAGCCTGGCATCACCTCGGCGGAGTAACGGGAGATCCCGCCGTCGTCAAGGTGTCCGTGGGAATGTTCGGCCCGGCGAAGTACCGGTGCCCGGCCGCTGACTCGATGAAGGCGCGCGGCCTTTCCCCCACCGTGCGGCCCGCCCGCAAAAGGGAACAGTTGAACGATTTCACCAATGGTCCGTTCATGGACGAGTTGGACCGGATCGAGCGGGGCAGTGGCATTCGCAGGACCTGGCTCCACGACGGGGTCCGAAACTGGACCGATCACGCCGTGGCCGGGTACCTGCGAGCGTTCCCGCAGGACGGCGGCCTCGTCCCGGTCCGTCAGCCCTGGGTCTACGACCACGAGTTGCGGGAGCCGGACGAGCACGGGGTGCGGCGGGTCCAGATCACCGTGTGGGGCCGGTGCTTCCGTTCGCCCGACGGCGCGGTGCGGGAGCTGCGGTGGCCGGTGAACCGCTCGGGCTCCAGGGAGAAGAGCCCCGCCGAACTGGCCCTCGCCGCCCTGGTCGTGGCCGAGGGCGAGGCCTCCTCGCGCGCACAGCGGGTGCGGATCGTGCAGTTCGGCATGGCCGACGGAAAGACCGACGTCCTGTTCGACGGTGATCGGGACGCTGCCCTGGCGCTCTACCGTGAGCACGGCCGGCCGGCCCTGGCGGCGCTGCTGGAGGCGGAGGAGTACCGCCCGGGTACGGCCTGCGTCGGGTGCGCCTACTCGATGGTCTGCCCCGCGCTGCCGAAGGCACCGGGGTTGCTCGGAATCCAGGACCGCGAGCGGCCCCGGCGGAGCTGGTCGGCGACCAACGCCCGCTCCCACGCGGCCTGTCCGGCCCGGTACTACCTGCGGGCGCGGATGCTCCCGGTCGACCGTTCGGTGGAGTACGCCGGTGCCCCCGAGCGCGGTCGGGCGGTACACGCCTGGCTCGCCGGTCGCCACGGTGGTGACGGGGGCGGGCCGTGCGGGCCTGGGATCGCGGCGGACTGGGACACCGGTGGCCACGAACTCGCCGATGGGGAACGCGAGGTGGCCACCGCCATGCTGCGCCATCACGCGAAGGTCTGCCCGCGGCGGACAGCCGGCGAGTGGCGTGCCAGGTCGGAGCCGAAGCTGGTCTTCGAGGACACGGCGGCCGACTTGGTCGTGCTGGCCGAGCCCGACCTGCTCTACCTGGACGGCGACTCCTGGGTGTGGCGGGAGACCAAGACCACGACCACTCACCGCCGGGACCGGGATCCACTGCTGGCCTTCCCCCAACTGGCCGTGGCGGTCGTGCTGCTGGCCCGTGGTGAGTTGGGCGGCAGCCCGTACCGGAGCCGGGTGGAACTGGAGACGCTGCGTCCGGACGGGGTGGACCTGGAGATCCTCGATCCGCTCTCCCCGCAGGTCCTGGAGACGGCCGAGAAGGTGCTGAGGAGCGGCGTCGGTCCGTGGCACGCCGACGACCGCTTCGATGCGAAGCCGGGTACGGAGTGCTCCCGCTGTGAGGTCGGACGTTGGTGCTCGGCCCGGATCAGCGGCGCGGTGGCGCGGTGAGGGCGGCTGACCGGTCGTCCGACCTCGAACTGCTCGGAGCGGTGGCCCGGGCAGTCCTGGTGCTGGACGGCGAGGCCGGCTCCGGCTCGTTCTCCCTGCCCTATCCGCCCGAGGTCCAGCTGACCCTGGACCGTATGGTGCTGCACGCGGTGCGGCGTGACCGGGAGCTGCCCTCCGGCGTCCCCGGTCTGCTCGACTGGTGTGCTCGGCGGCCGGTGGAGGAGTGGCCGTTGTCCCTTCCACCAGGAGTCCTGCGGCCGGGCACCAGGCTGTTGGACCCGGTGGTGCGTCGGCCGACCCGGAGCTGCTTCGAGCTGGCCGCGGCCTCGGCGGAGGGGCTGCTGGAGCGCCGGGCCCTGGCGCGGCTGAACGAGACCGTCCGCGGTGGGCCCCTCGGATTCGGCGAGTGCCGGGACTTCCTGGCGGACCGTCCGGTGCTGACCGAGTCGGAGATCCAGCGACTGCGGATCGATCCGAGGGCGACCGTGATCTGGCGGCGGGTGGGTCAGCTCTACGAGCCCTTCCCACCCGGCCCGGGGGCCGAAGGGGCGGCGGTCCGGTGCGCGAACTGCCGGCTTCCCGCGCTGGCGGCGAAGGGACGGCTGCTCTGGTGCGAGAGCGGTAGCTGCCCGCTGGGAGGGCCGGTGGACACTTTCCCGGCCGCCGGCGCACGCGTGCTGGCCGCTCAGCTACGGCTGCTGCTCGCCGGTGCGTCGGGCCGGACCGAGCGCCGGGTGCGCCGCACGCTGGCCAGGCTGAAGGTCCGGTCGGGGCCGGTCGACGACCAGCCCGGCTGGTACCGCGTCGGCTTGCCGGACGCGCGCACCGCCGTGTGGCGGATCCACGACCGGGCCCAGCCCACGGTGCTCGGGGCCTGGGCGTCGACCGAACGGACCGGGCAGGAGGGAACGGCCCTGGTGGTGGTGCCGGAGCGAACGCTCCGTGAGTACGAGGGAGTCCGCCGACTGATCGAGGACCGGCTTCCGGCCGGAGTCCGGCTGCTGTCGGTCCGTGAGTTCCTGCACTTGGTGACGGTGCCGGCCACGGGCCGGGGAGAGGAGGAGGGACATGCGTAGCACGGTGGAACCACTTCGGGACGTGGTCGGGCAGCTGTACGACCGTGCGCCGGAACCGAAGCCGAAGCCGGAACGGCTGCGGACGCTCTGTGAGGTGGAGCTCGGCCTCCACCTGCAGCAGCGGCTGCTGCCCGGCGAACCGGCGGTCGCGGCCTGGCCGCTGTTCAGCGGCCACCCGTACCTCGCGGCCCGGGATCCCGAACTCGGCGCCCGGAGCGCCGATCTGCTCCGCAAGGCCAGGTACTCGCTGTGGACCCTCGCCCGTCCGGCGGCCTGGGCGGAGGCCCTGCAGGAGTACCAGCGCTGGCCCGTCGCCCTACGGGGGTTCGATGTCCCCGACGTGGCCGTTCCGGCCCGTCGAATCGTCAACCTGACGGTGGCGGACGATCGTTGGGTCCACTACGACAGGCTGCTGGCGCAGGCCCCACCCTGGGAGGTCAGCGAGCTGCCGGTGGCCGGCCCCGGTCCGCACGGCTTCGCCCTCGGCCGCTTCACCACCACCGTCCGGTTGGAGGAGGTGCCGGGACCCCGGCCGGACGCCCACGACCTGGCGCGGCTCCCAGCGGGTGCGGGTGCGCCGTTGACCGTGGACAAGGCCGAGCTGCTGGTGACCGCGGCCCGGATGGACGAGCTGGAGTTCCGGGACTGGCACGGACGCCTGGACCGGATCTCCTTCTCCACCCCCGGTGGTGACGGGTTCGAGCCGGCCGAGAGGTTCACGGTGGCGGGCCTCCAGCACCTGCTGGGGATCGTGGGTGCGGGCAAGTCCACCCTGAGGGACGTCCTGACGGTACATCTGGCGCTTCTCGGCCTCCGGGTTACCGTGGTGGTCGGCGACGTGGCCGAACTGCTCAAGCTGGTCCGGCTCTACAACCTCCATCTCGGGCCGGGGCAGAAGTCGGCCGCGCCGGTGATCGGGGCATCGAGCCGAGAGCAGCACGCCGAGCGGCTGCACCGCCGTCTCACCGGACGGGGCGATCGCAACCTGCTCGGACACCACGACCCGGCCTTCGAGTACCTCAGCACCTCGTGCGCCGTGAACGCCCTGCGAGCGGAGCAGGCCGGTGACGGGCCGGAGGACGTGCCGGAGCTGCTCGCCTTCGCGGACGCACCCTGCACCACCCTGCGGCCGCGCTCGGCCGGTGCGTCGCGTTCGGCGGGCGGTGATCGCTGGCAGGAGCGCCGGCGGGCCTGCCCCTACTGGAGCCGCTGTCCTCGTCATCACGGTGCCCGCGAGCTGGTGGACGCCGATGTGTGGGTCGCGACCCCGGCCGGTCTGGTCGACTCCCGGGTGCCGTGGGCCCAGAACGGTGAGCGGCTCCGTTACCTGGAGCTGGCGGCCCGGCGCAGCGACCTCGTGATCGTGGACGAGGTGGACCGGGTGCAGATCCAGTTGGACCAGATGTTCGCCCCCGCCGTGGTGCTGGCCGACGGTGTGGACGGGGACGATCTGGTGAGCGAGCTGAACGCGCACCGCGGACGCGAGTTGACCGGAGGCGGCCGGATCCAGCTGTCCAACCGGGACGTGGAGAACTGGTCGGTGGCGGTCAGCACCGTGAACCTGGCCACCGACCGGCTGTACGCACGGCTGGCAAGTGAGCCCCGGCTACGGAAGAGGGTCAGCCCCGGCTACTTCAGTGCTCGGCACCTTCAGGAGGGGCTGCTGGCCATGCGGTACCCGGAAGCCGGGGAGGAGACCGCGGACGGCGGTGGGTCCACGTCGGCCGCGCAGTCCGGCGAGGCGGTGGCCGCGGCCTGGTCCAAGGCCCGGAAGGAGCTCAGCGAGCGGCTGAAGGTGTTCCGGGAGAACCCGTTCGGCGACCGCAGTCCGAGCAGGCCGGGGGACCCCGAACTCACCCGTCTGATGAACGAGTTGCTCCAGACCACCTATCAGGCGAACACCCGGCCCCGGCTTGCCGAGTTCGTGGTCGGGCTGTTTGACCTGGAGCCCGTGCTACGGCTGAAGGAGGCCGCCCACGAGGCCGAGCTCGCGCGGCGTGCGGCTGAGCGGGAGCTCCGGCGGGCGCAGGGGCGTACACCGAAGACCTGGGCCACCGTGCCGAGGTCGGCCGAGGACTGGTTGGACGAGCAGGCCCTCCTGTTCGAGTTCACCCTGCTGCTGTGCGCGCTGGAGCCCCGGCTGGCGTTGGTGAACGCGATGTGGCCGAGGGTGCAGGTGGCACTCAACCTGGGCTTCAGTCTGATGTACCGCCGGCCACCGGACTACGGGCCGATCGTGCCGGAGGAGCCGATGGGCAACATGCTGGCGTTTCAGTTCCTGGTCCACGGGCGGGACGAAGGAGGCCTCCAGAACGGTCAGTTGAGGTTCTTCCGGTGCAGTGGGATGGGCCGGGAGCTGCTCCGGTTGCTGCCCGGTCTGCCGACGGTCGACAACCGGCCCGGAACCAACGTGCTGCTGATGTCCGGCAGCAGCTGGGCCGGCACGTCCAGCCGCTACCACGTACCGGTGCCGATCGGTGTGATCATCGAGCCCGACCGTCGCGAGCTGGAGCGGATCGCCGAACTCAGCGAGTTCCGGATCGAGTTCGCCGAGATCGGTGGTCGCCCGGCCACCGTCTCCGGCAGCCACCAGGACCAGCGGACCGACCTGCTGTGCCGGATGGTCACCGCCCTGGGGACCGAGGAGGACGACGGAACCGGTAGCCGGTTGCGCCGGGAGCTCTCCGAACTGCCCGACGAACGGCGCCACATCCTGCTCCTGGTGGGCAGCTACGAGGAGGCCCGCGAGGTGGCGGACACCCTGCACGGGCTCGGCCCACGCTGGAGGGGACGGGTGCTCAGGCTCGCCTCGGACGACGACCACACGGTGCCGGACGACCTGCCGATCGAGGGGGACGAGCACCACGCCGGGGTGCTCCGCCGAGGTGACGTCGAGACCCTGGCGGACACCCCGGCCGAAATCCTGGTGGCACCGCTGCTCGCGGTCGAGCGCGGTCACAACATCCTCAACAAGGAGCAGCAGGCGGCGATCGGCACCGTCTACTTCCTGGTCCGGCCGAACCCGAGGCCGGACGACCTCGGACTGGCGGTGCACGCGGTCAACGACTGGCAGGTGCGCGCCGTGGCGAGCGGTGAGTTCGCGGAGCGGGTGGCCGGCGAGTCCTCACTGGACCAGGGGGCTCGGGCGGCCCGGGCAGCGGCGCGCGCCGAGTGGCACCGCCTGCTCGCCCGGAGCCTTGCGTGGAGCAGGCTCGGTGCCGACCGCGAGCAGGTCACCTGGGATCTCATGGTGCTGATCTGGCAGGTGATCGGCCGGCTCCTGCGCGGCGCCGTGCCGGCCCGGGTCGTCTTCGTGGACGCGGCCTTCGCCCCCGGCCTCGCCGCCGTTCCACCGGAACCCGACACCCCGCGGACGAGCCTGCTGCACAGCATGGTCGACGTCCTCGACCCGTACTGCCTCGATGACCGCACGACAGAACCCGGCGGCCCGGCCTCCGGGCCGGTCGCACCACTCGACCCCGCCGATCGCTACATCGTCAGGGCCCTCTACGGCCCGTTGCACGCCGCTCTCAGCCGCTGCCTGCAGCTCGGCACCGACCGAAGGGAAGACCCCGGTTGTACCCCGTGATCCGTACCACCGCCCACGAGCCCGACCCGGCCACCGGGCCCTGGCTGGAACCGCACAGCACCATCTCCTTCCCGGAGCCGCTCCGGGCCGGCCTCCAGCAGCTGTACCGACAGCGCCTGCGACGCGGCGAGCAGCCGACCGGGCTGCCGATCCGTCAACTCAACGCGCTGCTGAGGGTGGTGGCGCCCGGAGTGGTCGCGACCGGCCGTGGCGTCGGGTCCGGCACCGCGGATGCCTGGCTGTACGCCAGGGAGGCGGTCCCGGAGGACGTGGTTCGGCCGGTGCTCAACGCCTGGGTGCTCGGCTCGGTGGCCGGGCGCGACGAGGAGCAGCAGCTGCGGGCGATCGAACTCCTGGAGGAAGTCGGTGAGTTGTCCTGGCAGCAGGAGGACATCGACCTGACCGCCTCGGCCCTGTCGCCCGGGGGCACCGCCCTGCCGGACCAGCGTCTCTACCACTTGCTGCCGGAGTGGATCGCCGCCCGACTGGCCGCCCGGCCGTTCCGCAGCCAGGGGGTGGACGTCCGGTTCCGGATCGTCAGCCGTGAGCAGGGGACCGAGCTGGTGAGCTGGCCGCCCCGGAAGTACGTGGTCGGCAAGCGGTCCTGGTACTACTCCGGCACGGTCACGATCACCGTGCACACGGTGCCCTTCGCCGAACGCTTCAGGGTGCACGTGTCGACCGGCATCCGGCGCTGGGTGTCGACCGACTCGGTCTGGCTCCCCCAGGGGCAGGGGGCGACCGTACTGGTCGACGCACCGATTCCGTGGCAGCCGCAGGCGGTCCAGCGGGTCCGGCTGGTCGACAGCTCAGTCCGGTACGACCGCGACCAGGGGCGAGTCGGCTGGCGGCGGCACAGCCACCTGGCCGACCTGCTGCCCGACCTGGACCTGCGCCGGAGCTATCCCAAGGCGGAGGAGCTGGTCGGCGAGCCGGTGCCGTGGCTGCTCGGACGAGACGGCGTCGCGGCCGGCGTGGTGTACAGCAACACCATGGCCTCGGGCGGCAAGGGGTACGTGCACAAGGTCCGGACCGGACTGATGCCCCTGGAACGTTCGCTGTTGGACGACTGGGTGACGGAGGGAATGGGCGAGGAGCTGCGCCGGGTGCCGGACCTGGTTCGGGCTGCGAAGGTCACCAAGCCCGTCCTGCTCACGAAGGAGGCGAAGAAGGACGGGGCGGCCAGGGCCGCAGGCCGTCGTCAGCGACTCCGGGGCGTCCTGGACGGGGGGCCGCTCCACCTGGACCTGCTCTGGCAGTCCGAGCAGGTCAAGGAGGAACTGGCAGCTGCCCTCGAAGAGTTGGTCGGTCTCCCGGCAGGCAGGCCGGGGGCTGCCGAGGAGTGGGAACACGAGGCGGACGGCGTCCGGCTGAAGGTCCGGTTGGTCGGCATCGGAGCCCTGGGGCAGCCGATCCCGGCGCCGTCGGGCGACGGCCGTCGGGGGGCCGCCTGGGCCGAGGCGATGCGGCGCCGTGCCCGGGCCACCGCGGAGCTGCTGGGAGCACCCGTCGGACGGGCCCTGGCCCTGGTGGAGCTGAGTGGCCCCGAGGCCTTCGGGCAGCCGGGGACCGATCCCAAGGAGGCGATCCGGCTCGGCTGCGCCGAGGCCGGTCGGCTCAGCCAGTTCCTGGTGCCGCCCGAGGAGGGCGTTGCGGACCTGGGCATCCGGATCAGGAAGGCGCTGTTCGACGGCCTGCGACAGCTGGGTGCGGTGATCACTCCCGAGCACCGGGTGTCCGGTCTCCCGGAGCAACTGCAGTACCTGGCGCTCAGGGTGATCAGGTGTCAGGGTGACCGCCGGGGCCGGTCCCGGGAGCAGCGGCTGGTCGCCCTGCGGATCCGACCGGACGAGGTGGTGCACCCGGTTCGTGGCTGGGACGAGGAGACGAACTCGTGGGTGCCCTACTCCGAGCTGCTGCTCAGGCTCGGCCGTGACACCTCCGCCGGGGCGGTGGTGACGGCGGAACAGATCAGGACGGTGCTCTACCAGACCCGTGACCGGCCTACGGTGCTGCTCGCCGATGTGGGCAACCTGCGCAGCAGTTGGCCGGGGCTGGCGCACGGCACGCTGGTCCGCGACATGGTCGCGCTGGACCAGGGGCGCCATCAGCGTGCCGCAGCCTACGGACCGGACCTGCGGGTGGTGCTGGTGCGGGACGACTGCGGACGGGAGGAGGTGCCCGAGTGGTACGCGCCGGCCGGGAAGGGGATGGTGCCGGGGCTCACCACGGGCCTCTGGACCGCTCCGGAGACCGACCCGGACAACCGGGTGTTCGGCAGCACGGCCGACGTTCCGGCCACGGCCGCCGCACGGCGGGACCTGCTGAAACTGGTGCCCGATCCGGACTGGCCGACCGCGCCGTCCAAGCGGGCCTGGAACCCGCAGTTCCTGGAACTCACCGTCCAGGCCTGCCTGTCCACGGCCGCGCTGGTGTCGGCGGGTCGGACGGACGTGACCGCGGACCGTCCCGTCGAGTACGCCACGCTGGCCCATCAGCTGCGCTTCCACGATGACTACGATCCGCTCGGTCTGCCGTTGCCGCTGCACCTTGCGGTCAAGGCCGAGGAGTACGTCCTCGCGCTGGTCGGCGCGGACACGGTCGGTGCGGAAGCGGCAGCGGGGGGTCCTGCGGGAGGAGAGCTCGACTGAGTCGGCTGCGGGTCTGCGCGGCGTCCGGTGGCCCGTCCTCGGACGGGCCGTCCGGGCTGCGGAACGGGTCACTCCCGGGCTGCCGCGGCGGCGGCCAGGAGGCCGCCGAGGCCGAGGGCGACCAGCAGGGCGATGAGGATCTTCCACGTCTTCGTCATGCCCTTCCCAACGGCCCGTCGGGCGGTGCGGAAACGTCTTGTCACCCGGGCAGCCGGTCAGAGGGGGAGGTGGGGGAGGCGGTGGTGGTCCGGGGCGGACGGTCCGTCAGACTGGGCCGATGCAGTCCGAGGAGCCCGCCCTGATCCCCGCCCCCGTCGGCGACCGGGCCGCAGCCGAGCCGCCGGTGCTCCGGTGCCGCCGCTGCGGCCGTCCGCTGCACGACCCGGAGTCCCGCATCCTCCGCCTCGGCCCGGGCTGCCGGGGCCCCGAGGAGGGCACCAAGGTCGTGCCCGGGGAGCAGGATTCGCTCCCCGGGCTCTGAGTTGTCCGGCGGAACCGGACGGGGCGTGGTCAGACCGAGGTGACCAGGGCGGGCAGCTGCCGCATGTCGGTGAAGACCGTGGTGCCCGGGCCCTCCAGCCAGGCGGCCGGGGTCAGGCCGCCGGCGTAGCCGAGCGAGCGCATTCCCGCCGCACGGGCGGCCTGGACGCCGTAGCGGCTGTCCTCGACCACCAGGCAGGCGGCGGGGTCGACGCCCGAGCGCCGGGCCGCGTGCAGGAAGAGGTCGGGGGCGGGCTTGCCGTGGGCGACTTCGGTGGCGCTGAAGATCCGGCCCTCGAAGTACGGGTGGAGGCCGGTGCGGCCGAGGGTGTGCCGCATCTTGGCGTGCTCGCCGCTGGAGGCCACGCAGCTCGGCAGGGTGAGGGCGGCCAGCGCCTCGGCGATGCCGTCCACGGGGAGCAGTCCGGTGTCCACCGCCTCGGCGTGCCGCTCGGCGAACAGCTTCTTCCAGAGCGGTCCGGCCTCCGGCCCCAGCCGCTCGGCCCACTGTTCGGCGATCGAGGTGGAGGAGCGCCCGATGAACCGCTCGACCACCTCCTCCGCCGTGAGCGGCCAGCCCAGTTCGGCCCCGAGTCCGACGTTCACCCGGACGGCGATCCGCTCGCTGTCCACCAGGACGCCGTCGCAGTCGAAGATCACCAGTTCGATCGCTCTGTTCATCGGGGCAGGATAGGAGTTCCCGCCCGGCCGGTCTGACGGCGGGTCAGGGAATGCCTGATCGGCGCCCCGTTCGTGTACGGTTCGCGTCTGCCCCCGCACCTGTGAACGATGGACCCGCCGTGAACCCGTACGACCAGCCCGCCGCGCCCCGCAGTGCCACCGACCGACTGCTGCGGGCGGGGGCCCTGGTGTTCCTGCCGCCGGTCGCCGCGATCTGGCTCTGGGACTCGCGCCGTCTGCACGTGGCGGCCAAGGTGGTGCTCACCGTCTGGTGCGTGCTCGCCTCGCTGTTCTGGATCGACGTGATCATCGGCCCGAACGACAAGCCGGCCACCCGGGCGGTGGCGTCCGTCACGGCGCGGGCGTGGGTGTAGCGGAGGTCCGACGGGCCCGGACGTGGCGGCGGGAGAGCTTGGCCAGCAGGAAGACCAGGCCCGCCGCGCAGGCGACCGCGCCCCAGGCGGGGAACAGGACGGACGCGGGCAGCAGCACGGCGCCGGTGAGGACCAGGCAGGGCAGGTACCAGCCGAGGACGCGGCGGATGCCGTCGCCGAAGCGCATCGAGATGGCGGCGTTGGCGGTGTAGAAGGCGAGCACCCCGCCGCAGAGCGTCCAGCGGGAGCCGGGCGGGAGCACGTGGTCGGGTTCGGCGACGGCGGTGCCGAGGGCGGCGGCGATCACGGTGATGCCGGAGACCAGGGCGAACGGCAGGTACATCACGGTGTCCCGCATGGCCCGGGTGGCGTGTCCGCTCTGAGCCCGCATCAGACCCTGCGCGGCGTTCTCGGTGCCCCAGGTGAAGAAGATCATGGCCAGCTCGGCGACCACCACGAAGGAGAGCAGCGCGGTGATCCCGGCCGCGAGCACGAAGTGCTCCTCCAGGGCCACCACCACGGTGAAGACGCTCTCGCCGAGCACGATCACCACGAACAGGCCGATCCGCTCCACCAGCAGCTCCACCGAGAGCCGGTCGTACGGCCCGGTGCCGAGGCCGGTCCGGACCGACAGCAGGACGACCTCCAGCACGATCGCCACGCCCCAGAGCACGAAGCGTGCGGTGGTGGGCAGGGCGGCCGAGACCGCCCAGAGCGCGGCGGGCACCAGGCAGTAGAGGACCGGGCGCCAGAGCGGCAGCGGGTTGTCGGTGGCGCGGGCGTGGCCCCACCAGATCAGGAAGAGCACCAGCCGCACCCAGGCGGCGCCCAGCGCGTACGCCCAGGCCCGTTCGTGCAGGCCCTCCGGGGAGGCGGCGGCCATCAGCCCCAGCGCCGGCATCGCGGCCAGCAGTATGGCCTGGATGCGCGGGCTGCCGGAGCCGAACAGGTTGACGGTGACGGTCAGGTTGGCCCAGGCCCACCAGGCCGGGAAGAACAGCACCATGAACTCCGCGAAGTCCGCCGCCTTCGGGTCCCCGTGCAGCCCGTGGGCGAGCACGCTGACCGTCACCACGAAGACGAGGTCGAAGAACAGCTCGAACCAGCCGGCCCTGGGCTCCTCGCCCTCCGCCGAGGCCGTTCCCGGGGGCTGGGCCTGCGTCGCGTCGCTCACCCGACCACTGTGCGGCGGCCTCCGGCGGTGGCGGGGCGGGCGCGCCGGGTCGGGGGCGGCGGTTGCCCCGGGCGGCTGAAACCGACGGGGGGTCAGGAGCGGTGCCTCGGCCACCCGTGGCGCTTCTCACACCGGGGTCGGGGGCGGTCCGCCGGCCGGTCGCCCGAGGGGCGTTCCCGCAGGTCGGGCGGGCCGGGTGGGGCCGGTGCGCAGCTGATGCCCACTCAGGAGTCGGGCGGTGGGGGCGTGCGGTTCCCGAGGGGCCCGGGTGACGCGCGTCACGTGCTCCGAACGGGCTGACGGAGGGTCGGTACCCCCGGAGGGCGGGCCACCGATGGGGGTGAAGGGTGCGACGATGAGCCGGCCATGGAGTCGGGACGAGTCGTACGAGCGGGGCGGGCTGCGGTGTTCGCCGCCGCCTGCGTGCTGCTCGGCGCGGCCGGCCATGTGCTGATGTCCGGGGACACCGTCCCCGGGTGGGTGCTCGCGGCCGCCTTCGGGGCGGTCGGGGCACTCGGCTGGTTGACGGCCCGTCGGGAACGCGGGCCGTCACTGGTCGTCGGACTCACGGTGGGCGTTCAGGCCGCGCTGCACACGCTCTTCTCGCTCGGCCAGGCCACCCAGGGAGCCACGGCCGGCGCGGCCGCTCCGGCCGACGGAACGGCCGTGCAGTGGGCGCGGCTGCTGCTCTGCAACGGCCACCCGCTCTCGCCCGGCGAGGCGGCCCGGCTGGTTGAGGACGCCGGGCTGGACCTGGATACCCTCGGAGCGCCGGTCGACGGCCTCGCCGCCTTGGTGGTCCCGGCCGCGACGGCCGGTGCCCAGGCCCACGCCCACGCGAGCGGGCACCTGCACGCCGCGGTGGCGGGCGGCCCGGCCGCCCACCAGATGGGCGGCGGGGGCGGCCTCGGCATGCTGGCCGCCCACCTGCTGGCCGCCCTGCTGCTCGGCCTCTGGCTCGCGGCGGGCGAACGGGCGGTGTTCCGCCTCGGCCGGACCGTCGCGGCCTGGCTGTTCGCGCCGGTGCTGCTCCTGCTCCGCGCCTTCGCCCCGGCGCCCCCGCACCGCCCGCGCCGCCGCCCCGACCCGGAGCCGCGCCTGCGGCGGCTGCTGCTGGTCCACGCGATCACCTCGCGGGGCCCGCCCCTCGGGACCGCCGTCCACTGACGGCCCGTCACCCCGGGGACGTCCTCGGCCGCCGCCGCGCCCGTACGGGCCGCCGCGCGGCGGCCGCGCGCCTGCGCAGCTGTGCGCGCACGCGTCCATGCGTCCGCACGCGTGTGTACCGCTGCGCCCCCGGGCCGGTCCTGCGGCTGTCCGCGCCGCTCCCGACTCCGAGAAAGACCCACGGCGTTGAACCCTGCCCTGCCCACCTCTGCCCTGCCCACCCCCGCCCAGTCGTCGCCACCACCCCGGGCGGCCGCCGCCCGCCGCACCGGCCCCGACGACCCCACCGTCACCGCCTGGGCCCTGGCCGCCCGGGAGGGCGACCCGGCGGCCGTCGAACGGTTCGTCAGGGCGACCAGGACGGACGTCTGGCGGTACGTCGCCCACCTGAGCGGCGAGCCCCAGGCCGCCGACGACCTGACCCAGGAGACCTTCCTGCGCGCGCTGCGCAGCCTGCCGCGCTTCGAGGCCCGCTCCTCTGCCCGCACCTGGCTGCTCTCCATCGCCCGCCGGACGGTGGTCGACCGCTTCCGCTTCGCCGCGGCCCGCCCTCGGCTGCTGGACACCGACGACTGGCAGGGTGCCGTCGAACGGGCCCAGCACCGGGATCTGCCCGGCTTCGAAGAGGGCGTGGCGCTCTCCGAACTGCTCGCCGCGCTCCCGGCCGAGCGTCGGGAGGCCTTCGTGCTCACCGCCGTGCGCGGCCTCCCGTACGAGGAGGCGGCCCGGCTGACCGGCTGTCCGATCGGCACCGTCCGCTCCCGGGTGAACCGGGCCCGGGCCGCGCTGATCCGTCAACTCGCGGAGGCGGAGCGGCAGTCCGGTACCGGTACTGGCGCGGTACCGGCCGTCGCCGCTCCCCGTACGGGCCTCGTCGGCTGCGCGGCCTGAGCGGTTCCCGGAACCACACGATGGGGGCACCGGACGGCGTGTCCCGGTGCCCCCACGCCCGCGCGTGCGTTGTCGTTGACGACCACCGGACCGGTTCACCGACCGGGACCCGAACTCTCTGGAGGCCACCGCCATGTCGACCACCGCCGCCACCGTCACCACCGTCCTCGCCGTCGGGGGCATGAGCTGCGGCCACTGCGAACGGACCGTCAGCGCCGCCCTCGGCGCGCTCCCGGGCGTCAGCGACGTCATCGCCGAGGCCAAGGCCGAGCGGGTCACTGTCGCCTCGGCGGCTGCACTCGACGAGGCGGCGGTCCGGGCGGCCGTCGAGACGGCGGGCTTCGAGTACAGCGGCCGGGTCTGAGGTCTGCCGCGCCGCCCGTCCGATGTGCCGTTCCGGTGAACGGACCTGACGGTGCGGGAACTCGGCCGGGCCCGGCCCCGACTGCTCCGGTGTGAACGCCAACGCCAACGCCAACACCAACGCCGGTGCGGTCGGGCCGGGTACCCGGCCTCGGTCCGTCCTCCTGGGCTTCGCCCTGCTGCTCGCGCTCGTCTTCACGGGCGCCTTCGCCGCCGGACGCGCGGCGGGCCCGCTCGCCCCAGGGCTGCGCCCCGCCACCGGGGGTACCGGACCGTCGGACGGCGGCATGCCCGGGATGGACGGGATGGACGGGATGCCAGGGATGGGCAGCACCGGAGCCCACGGGATCGGGGCGGGCCGGTGAGCGTCATCCCTCCGGGCAGCCTGATGTCCCCTGCGCAGCCGGCTCCGCCCGCCGGGCCCGGCGCGGTCACCGACCTGCTCGTGGGCGGGATGACCTGCGGGGCCTGTGTCGGCCGGGTGGAGAAGCGCCTGGGCCGACTGCCGGGCGTCACCGCCGCCGTCAACCTCGCCACCGGACGGGCCCGGGTCGGCCACCCCGCCGGCCTCTCCCCGGCCGAACTGGTCGCCGCCGTCGAGGCCGGTGGGTACACCGCCTCCGTGGTGGAGCCGGACCGCCCGGCGGACGAGCCGACGGACCGCTCGACGGTCGATCCGGACGCGAGCCGGGGCGACCGGATCCGACTGACCGTCACGGCGGTCCTCGCGCTGCCGGTCCTGGCGCTGTCGATGGTGCCCTCCTGGCAGTTCCCGGCCTGGCAGTGGCTCTGCGCCGCGCTCGCGCTGCCGGTGGTCACCTGGGGTTCGGCCGGGTTCCACCGGCGGGCCCGGCGAGGGCTGCGGCACGCCACCGCCACCATGGACACCCTGGTCAGCCTGGGCGTGATCGCCTCCTTCGGCTGGTCCGCGTACGCGCTGCTGTGGGGCGGGGCGGGCGATCCCGCGATGCGGATGCCGTTCTCGCTGACCGCCGGCGGGGAGGGCGGTGCGGCCCACGTCTACCTCGAAGCCGCCGTCGGCGTACCGCTGTTCGTGCTGGCCGGGCGGCTGTTGGAGGGGAGCGCCAGGCGGCGCGGCGGTGCGGCGCTGCGGGCCCTGGCGGTGCTGGGCGCCCGAGAGGTCTGCCTGCGCGAGGCGGGCGGCGAGGCAGGCGGCGAGCGCACTGTGCCGGTCGAACTGCTGCTCCCCGGCCAGGAGTTCGTGGTCCGACCGGGTGAACGGGTGGCCACCGACGGGGTGGTGGTCGAGGGTGGCTCCGCGCTCGACCTCAGTGTGCTGACCGGCGAGAGCGTCCCGGTCGAGGTCGGCCCCGGCGACCAGGTGCCCGGGGCGGCGCTGAACGCCGGCGGGGTGCTGGTGGTCCGGGCCACCGCCGTCGGGGCGGACACCCAACTGGCCCGGATCGCCGCGCTGGTGGCCGAGGCGCAGACCGGCAAGGCGAAGGCCCAGCGCCTCGCGGACGCGGTGGCGGAGGTGTTCGTACCGGTGGTGCTGGGCATCGCCGTCGGCGTGCTCGGCTTCTGGCTCGG
The DNA here is from genome assembly GCF_055584905.1 of Kitasatospora sp. NPDC088742. Taxonomy (NCBI): domain Bacteria; kingdom Bacillati; phylum Actinomycetota; class Actinomycetes; order Kitasatosporales; family Streptomycetaceae; genus Kitasatospora; species Kitasatospora sp. NPDC088742. Next base: position 128,457 of record NZ_JBVJLD010000018.1, read on the forward strand.
CGCCGGGGCCGAGCCGCAGGCGGCGGTCACCGCCGCCGTCTCGGTGCTGGTGGTGGCCTGCCCGTGCGCCCTCGGCCTGGCGATCCCGATGGCGCTGCTGGCGGCCACCGGGCGTGGTGCCGAGCTGGGCGTCCTGGTGCGCGGGCCCGAGGACTTGGAGAGCCTGCGCCGGGTGGACACCGTGGTCCTGGACAAGACCGGCACCCTGACCACCGGGCGGATGACCCTCGCCGCCGTCTCCACGGCGGACGGCGTGGGCCCCGACCGGGTGCTGCGGCTGGCCGGGGCGCTCGGGCACCACTCCGAGCACCCGGTGGCCCGGGCCGTCGCGGAGGCGGCCCGGCAGCGCTGCGGCGAACTCCCGCCGGTGGACGGCTTCTCCGCCACGGCCGGGCTCGGCGTCCGGGGCACGGTGGAGGGGGTTGCGGTCCGGATGGGCAAGCCGGGAGAGGGAGTTGACGACCCCGAGCTGCGGTCCGCCCTCGCGGCCGCCGACGCCGAGGGCCGCAGTTCCGTGCTGGTCGAGCTGGACGGCCGCCCGGCGGCGGTGCTCGCGGTCGGGGACGGCCTGCGGGCGGGCAGTTGGCGGGCGGTGCACCGGCTGCGCCGACTGGGGTTGGAGGTGGTCCTGCTGACCGGTGACCGGCCCGGACCGGCCCGGGCGGTCGCCGCAGAGCTGGGCATCCGGACCGATCACGCGGCCGCCACCCCGGCCGGGAAGGCCGAGGTCATCGGTCAACTCCGCGCCGCCGGACGGACGGTGGCGATGGTCGGCGACGGCGTCAACGACGCGGCCGCGCTCGCCACCGCCGACCTGGGCATCGCGCTGGCCTCCGGTACGGACGCGGCGATCGGGGCGGCCGGGCTGACCCTGGTCCGGGGCGATGTCGAGACCCTGGTGACCGCCGTCCGGCTGGCCCGCCGCACCCGCGGCACGATCCGGGCCAACCTGCTCTGGGCCTTCGGCTACAACGTGGTGCTGCTGCCACTGGCCGCCCTCGGCCTGCTCAACCCGATGCTTGCCGCCCTCGCGATGTCGGCCAGTTCGGTGCTGGTGGTCGCCAACAGCCTGCGCCTGCGCACCTGGCGGCCCGACCCGCGTTCCTCGCAGCCCTCGCACTCCGGGAACTCGCGGCGGGCCCGGGCCGACAACTGATCCGGACCGTGCAGACCGGCCCGGCCCGTGACCCCGCGTCAGGAGAACCACCCAATGCGTACCCGTGTCCTGTCCGCCGCGGCCGCCACCGCGGCCCTGCTCATATCGGGCTGCTCCGGGGGCGGCGCCCCCACCCCGGCCTCCCCGACGGGGGCTGCCCTCGCCGCCGGGTTCCCGTCCAGGGTCGCGGACTGCGCGGGGAAGGAGACGGTCTTCGACGGGCCGCCCGCCCGGATCGTCACCAGCAACGCCGCCGCGCTGGAGATGCTGCTCGAACTCGGCGTGGGGGAGCGGGCGGTGGGCACCGGATACCCGCCCGGCCCGGGGTACCTGCCCGGGGCGCTGGCCGAGCAGGGAGCGCGGGTGCCGGTCCTCGGACAGCAGGGGATCGCCAAGGAGAAGCTGCTCGGCTCGGGCGCCGACCTGTACGTGGACACCTTCGGGCCGATGTCGATGGGCGGCGGGATGGGCGGGGCGCCGAGCGAGCAGGAGTTCGCCGCCGCCGGAGTCAAGCACGTCTTCCTGCTCTCCACCGCCTGCGCGGCCCAGGGCAAGGAGCCCAGGACCGACCTGGCCGAGGTCCAGCGGGACGTGGAGCGCCTCGGCGCCGTCACCGGCACCGCCGACCGGGCCCGCCAACTGACCGCCGCCATGGCCGAGAAGACCGGCCGGGTCACCGCCGCGCTGGCCGCCGTACCGGCCGAGCGCCGTCCCGGCTACTTCTTCTTCGACGTCGACGCCGGGACCAAGCAGCCGATGGCGGTCTGCAACCGCCAGGTGGCCAACGCGGTGATCACCCTGGCCGGCGCGCGCAACGTCTTCGCCGACTGCGACGCCTCGTTCCGTCCGGTCGGCTGGGAGGACGTGGTCGCGCGCAACCCCGACTGGATCCAACTGGGCATCCGCAACAAGGGCGGTGAGGAGGAGAACCGCCGCGCCTACGAGGAGGCCGAGCAGTTCCTGCGGACCTTCCCCGCCACCCAGGGCCTGGCCGCCGTCCGCGAGGGCCGCTTCCTGCGGATCGGCTCCGAGGTCACCACCATCGCCGGCGTCCGCAACGCCGACACCGTCGAGCGGATCGCCCGGACCCTCCACCCCGAGCTGGTCAAGGTCGGGCCTTAGATGGTGACTTCGGATCCCGCCCGCCCCCGACGCGTGCCGGTTCTGCGGCCGGCCGTGCCGGCCGCGGCGCTGGTCCTCGCGCTGGCCGCGGTTCTGACCCTGGCGGTCTCGCTCGGCAGTGTGGACGTCCCGCCCGGCGAGGTCTGGTCGGTGGTCGCCCGCCGCCTCACCGGGCAGGCCGCGTTGCCCGGCTTCCGCGACCTGATCGTCTGGCAACTGCGGGTACCACGCGCCCTGTTGGCGGCCACGGTCGGAGCCGGTCTCGGCCTGGTCGGCACCGCCGTCCAGGCACTGGTCCGCAACCCGCTGGCCGACCCGTACCTGCTGGGGATCTCCTCCGGGGCCTCGCTCGGCGCGGTCGGCGCCATCGTCCTGGGCCTCGAAGTGGGAGGGGCGCTCGGCACCTACGGCGTCTCCGCCGCGGCCTTCGCCGGTGCGCTCGGGGCCTTCCTGCTGGTCTGGCTGGCGGCCAGGCGCGGCGGCGGCTTCGCCCCGCTGCGGCTGGTGCTCTGCGGCATCGCGGTCGGCCAGTTCCTCGGCGGGCTCTGCAGCTACCTGGTCCTCCAGGCGGGCGACGAGCAGCAGACCAGGGGCGTGCTGTTCTGGCTGATGGGCAGCCTCAGCGGGGCGAGCTGGGGCCAACTCCCGCTCCCCGTCCTGGCGGTGGCGGCGGGAGCGGTCCTGCTCCAGGGGCGGGCCCGGGCGCTCAACGCGCTCACGCTCGGCGACGAGACCGCCGCCGGGCTGGGCGTCGACGCCGACCGGGTGCGCCGCGAACTCTTCGTGACGGCCAGCCTGTTGACCGGAGTGCTGGTCGCGAGCGCTGGGGCGATCGGCTTCGTCGGGCTGCTGGTCCCCCACCTCTGCCGCCTGCTGGTCGGCGGCGAGCACCGTCGCCTGCTGCCGCTCTCCGCCCTCACCGGAGCCGTCCTGCTGACCGCCGTCGACACCGCCGCCCGCACCGTCCTCGACGCGCAGGAGCTGCCGATCGGCGTGGTGACCGCGCTGCTCGGCGCGCCCGTCCTGCTCTACCTGCTGGACCGACAGTCGGAGGCCGCCCGATGAGACTCGCCGTCGAGGACCTGCACCTCACCCTGGCCGGCCGCTCCGTCCTGGCCGGGGTCCACCTGATCGCCGAGTCCGGCCGGGTCACCGGCCTGGTCGGCCCCAACGGCAGTGGCAAGTCCACCCTGCTGCGGGCCGTCTACCGCCACCTCGCCCCGAGCGCAGGTCGGGTCCTGCTGGACGGCCGCGACCTGGCCACCATCACCCGTCCGGAGACCGCCCGCCACCTCGCTGCCCTTCCCCAGGAGCGGGGCGAGAGCTTCGAGCTGACGGTGCGGCAGATCGTCGCGACCGGCCGCATCCCGTACCAGCGGGCCTTCGCCGCGGACAGCGCCGAGGACCGCGCGGTGGTCGCCCGCTCGCTGGAGCAGGTCGGCATGGGGTCGTACGCGGGGCGGCGGTTCGCCGAACTCTCCGGTGGCGAGCGCCAACGCGTGCTGCTGGCACGGGCGTTGGCGCAGCAACCCGAGGTCCTGGTGCTCGACGAGCCGACCAACCACCTCGACATCCGCCATCAGGTCGAACTCCTCGCCCTGCTCCGCGCCCAGCGCACCACCTCACTGGTCGCCCTGCACGACCTCAACGCCGCGGCCTCCGTCTGCGACCACCTCCACGTGCTGGCCGGCGGCGCCGTGGTGGCCTCCGGTCCGCCCCGCGAGGTGCTCACCCCCGCCCTGCTGGCCGAGGTCTTCGGCGTCCGCGCGGCCGTGACCGAACACCCCCTCACCGGCGACCCGTTGATCGCCTTCGACCACCGCCACCCGGCGGCGGTCCCCGCCCGTCCCTGAGGGGGCGCACCGAGGGCCCGGTACCTGCTGGCGTCAGGTATCGGGCCCTCCTTTGTGGCTGTTCTAGGCGGCGGTGTAGTGGCTCGGCCGCCCGGCCCGCAGGACCAGCCGACCGCGCCGCTCCGCCTCCGCCCGCCGCACCAACTCCCACTGGCCGTCCGCCCGGTGCAGCGGCGTCGCGTGCCACGGGGTGGCCCAGCCGTCCATCGCCGTCAGCAGGCGGATGCCGAACTTGGCCGAGCCGGCCGGCTGCGGATGGATCGACAGCCGGACGGACCGGGGGTGCCGCTCGGCTATCAACTCGCCCCAGGCCCGGCTGCGCTGGATCACCCCGTACGCCCGGTGGCGGCACTCGCGCTGGAGCGCGGACCGGGTGCCGGTGTACCGGCCCGCCGCGTCCTCCACCAGGAAGCGGGTGATCCCGCGGTAGAGCGCCAACGCGCTCTCGTCCTCCCGGAGTTCCGCACGCAGCCGGTCGAGCCCGGGTGCGTGGCGCGCGTTCACCAGGGCGCGCTTCTCGTCGTGGCTGCGCTCGCCGTAGACGTCCCGCAGGTCGAAGACCGAGAGACGGCTCAGGCCCTCCCGGCGGATCATCGCGGCCAACTCGTCCGCGTAGGCGTCCACGTGCGCGTCCGGCACGCCGATCAGGTCGCCGAAGACGTGCCCGTCGGAGCAGACCACCATCCGGGCCCCGGGCGGGTACACCTCGGCGACCGCCTCGCAGAGCCCGTGCAGGAAGGCCAGCGCACGGCGCTCACCTTCGTCCGGTAGGTGGCCGAGCACCTTCTCCGGGCTGGGCGATTTGCAGGGGAAGCCGGGGAGGGTGAAGACGATCTCCTCCCCGGCCGCCACGAAGGCCTCCACCTGGCCTCTCTGCGCCGGGAAGTCGTCCGTGGTGAGTGGCGGTGTTCGCGGGCCGGTCGTGCGGCAGTGGGGGAGCAGCAGGGCGAGGACATCGGCGGTGCTCGACAAGGGAGTTCTCCTGGAGCGGGGTGCTGGGTACGTGGGATCAGGCGCGGCGGTCGTACGCCACCGGCAGGCGGTCCACGCCCCGGGCGAGCACGGCGGGTATCCAGCCCAGCGCGTCCAGGTCGGTGGCCGGTCGCAGGCCGTCGAGGCGGCCGACCAACGTGCCGACGGCGATCTGGAGTTCGGCCCGGGCGAGGGCGGCTCCCGGGCAGAAGTGGATCCCGTGGCCGAAGGCCAGGTGGGGATTGGGCGACCGTCCGAGATCGAGGCGGTCGGGGTCCGGGAACCGTTCCGGGTCGCGGTTGGCGGCGCAGAGCGAGACGATCACCGAATCACCGGCGGGGACGTGGGTGCCGTGCAGCTCGTCGTCGGCGGCCAGGAAGCGCCAGGTGGTCAGCTCGAACGCGCTGTCGTAGCGCAGCAGTTCCTCCACCGCCCGGGGCAGCAGGGCCGGATCGGCGCGCAGCCGCGCCAGCTCCTCCGGGTGGCGCAGCAGGGCGACCAGCGCCGTGCTGATCTGGTTGGTGACGGGCTCCTGCCCGGCCACCAGCAGCTGGAACACCATCGAATCCAGCTCGGCCCGGGTCAGTTCACCGGTGTCGTGCGCGGCCACCAGCCGCGTCAGCAGCCCGTCCCCCTCCTCCCGGCAGCGCTCCACCACCCGCGCGATGTACCCCTCCAACTCCCGCAGCCGCCGCTCGTACGCCGCCCGCCGCGGATCCCGCGGTCCGACCGGCTGCACCACCTTCCCCCAGTCCCGGTCGAAGCCCTCCGCCAACTCCTGCGGCAGTCCGATCGCTTCGGCCAGCACCCGGAACGGGAACAGCGCCGCGAACCCGCCCACCAGCTCGGCTTCCCCGAGCTCCGGCAGCGCGTCCACCAGCCCGTCCGCGATCCGCTGGAACCGCGGCCGCAGCGCGGCCACCCGCCGGGGCGCGAAGGCCTCCGCCAGCAGCCCGCGCATCGCGGTGTGCCGGGGTGGGTCCTGGTGCAGCAGGTGCACCTGGAGTCGGGAGTGCTGCGGCTCCGGCATGATCGACGCGAGTTGTCGCCAACCCTCGTTCCCCAGCCGGTGGTTCTTCCCCAGCCGCCCGTCCCCCAGGGTCTCCACCGCGGCCCGGTAGCCGGTCACCAACCAGGCCGCCACCCCGGACGGAAACCGCACCGGATGCACCGGCCCGGCCTCCCGCAGCTCCCGGTACAGCGGGTACGGATCCCGCTTGAACGCCTCCCCGCGCAGCGGAACCGGGCACCCCGAGGATGACGCGGAACGATCGACACCAGGCACAGCAGCAGGCCCTTCCCACCGACGACGGACGGCCGGCCGGCCGCCCGCCTCAGCAGTCGGCCGCCGCCCGCACCGAGTTCCCGGGCACGGCACACACGTTCCCGCCCAGACGTCGAAGCCGACTGCTGTGGGGTCAGGCGCGGGGGTGGTCGGTGGTTTCGGTGGTGAGGTGGTGGTGCCAGGGGGTGGGGGTGTGGGGGGTGGGGAGGAAGGTGGTGAGGAGTTGGTCGAGTTTGCCCTGGCGCCAGTCGCGGTCCTTGGTGGGGGTGGCGGCGTTGAGGGCGTTGAGGCGTTCCTGGGCGAGGGTGCCGGCGGTGTGGCGGGTGGTGGGGATGGCTTGGGCCACCTCGTTGAGGGTGGCGAAGGTGAGGGTGTCGGGGGCCGGGGTGGGGAGGGGGACGGCGGCCGGGTTGGTGCCGGAGAAGGGGACGCGGGGGTCGAGGTGGCCCTGTTCGCGGAGGCTGATGAGGTCCACCAGGAGGGTGCTGCGCAGGCGTTGGAGTTCCTGGGCGACTTCGGTCTGCCGGGAGCCCCAGTTCTGGTTGAGGATGCCGGCGACATCGGTGTCGAAGCGCTTGAGTTCGGCCTCGGCCATGCCCGTGTAGATGCGGGCCAGGTGGACCGCTTCCTGGGAGGGGGTGGGCGGGGTGAGGTCGAGGGGGCGTTGGCGGACGGCGGTGACGGTGGAGGCGGCCTCGTCGGTGGGGTCGACGCTGGTCTCCTGGCTGACGATCTGCCAGCCGTCGGTGGGGCTCTTCCAGAGGAAGTTGGTGACCTCGTAGAAGGCGGACTGGGTGCCGCTCTCGTACTCCTCGGAGCCGAACCAGTCGGTGGGCTGCTCGGTGCGGCGGAAGTCCAGGGCACTGGAGTTGTTGGTGGTGCTGGACTGGTAGTGCCAGGCCGTGAAGACGTCCGGGGTGGCGCCGGGGGTGACCGCGAGGGCGCAGCCGTTCATGACGGCGGTGAAGACGAACTCCGAACCGGGGACGCTGGGGTCCGGGTCGAGGGGGACGGTGGTCGAGCCCACGGTGTCGAGCTGACCGCCCGGGGCGCCGGCCAGGTAGGGGATGTAGACGGAGGTCAGGTACTGCGGATTGTCGGTCGGCGGGGTGGTGAAGCGGTCGGCGAAGCGGGAGACGAACGGGTCGTCGGGGTGGGCTTCGACGTACTTCTCGACGGCCGGGGTGAGGATGAGCGCGTTGTTGCGGCGCGGGTCGGGGACCAGGGTGAACCAGTTCTGGGACTGGGTGTTGGCCCAGGCCATGAACTGGCGCGCCTCCTGCTGGTCGAGTCCCGGTCGCCTGAGCTCCATCCCGAGTGCACCGTCGTAGGACAGGATGTTGTCCCGGAGGAAGTCGGCGGGGGCGTCGGTGAGTTGACGGTTCGCCTCGACCGGGTCGGGG